>SKVI01000192.1 GCA_007129525.1 Gemmatimonadota bacterium
GCCCGTTCGTAGGGAACGCTCTCCTGGCCCAGAAAGATCCTCTTGAACTGCACCATCCCCGCGTTGGTGAACAGCAGGGTGGGATCGTCCGGAGGCACCAGTGGACCGCTGGGTCGGTACTCGTGGCCCCGGAGCTGAAAATAGTCCAGAAAGCGGCGGCGGATTTCGGAAGCCTTCATAAACTCACGATGGCAGGTACTCGGAACGCGACACGGAGCCGGCCCCTCCCCCACGGAACAGACCAGCTCCAACGTTCTCGATTATAACGGCGAGACCGGAAGGGGCTCAACGCCCGCGCCGCGGCGGGGAGGAGCTCAGTCGTCGTCCTTATCCCCTTCGCCTTCCTCGGCCTCGTCTGCCTCGCTCGCCTCATCGGGGATGAGTCCCATGGCCTTCCTGAGCTTCTGGTCGATCTCCTCCAACACGTCCTGGTTCTCCAGCAGGAACTGTCGGGCGTTTTCCTTGCCCTGCCCCAGCCGCAGGTCACCGTAGGAATACCACGCACCGGACTTCTGTACGATGTCCAGGTCGCTGCCCAGGTCCAGCAGCAGGTTGGTGTGCGAGATCCCTTCGTTGTACATGATGTCGAACTCGGCCTGCTTGAAGGGCGGCGCACACTTGTTCTTCACCACCTTGACCCGGGTTCGGTTGCCCACCAGGTCCTGTCCGTCCTTGATGGCACCGATGCGCCGGATGTCCAGGCGGAGTGAGGCGTAGAACTTCAGGGCCCGCCCGCCGGAGGTGGTCTCCGGATTCCCGAACATGACCCCCACCTTCTCCCTGATCTGGTTGGTGAAAATCACTGCCGTGTGCGACCGGTTCACCGCACCGGTGAGCTTCCGGAGCGCCTGGCTCATGAGACGAGCCTGAAGCCCCACGTGAGCGTCGCCCATCTCGCCCTCGATCTCGGCCTTCGGTACCAGCGCAGCCACCGAGTCCACAACCACTACGCCCACGGCGTTGGAGCGGATCAGCACCTCGGCGATCTCCAGCGCCTGCTCCCCGGTATCGGGCTGTGAGACCAGGAGGTTGTCCACGTCCACCCCGAGCTTCCGGGCGTATTGGACATCCAGGGCGTGCTCGGCGTCGATGAAGGCAGCCACCTCACCCTGCTTCTGGGCATTGGCGATGATGTGCAGACAGAGGGTCGTCTTTCCCGAGGATTCGGGACCGTAGATCTCGGCGATGCGGCCCCGGGGGATTCCCCCCACACCGATGGCCAGATCCAGATTCACCGCGCCGGTGGGGATGGATTCGATCTGCACCTTGGCCCCGTCGGCTCCCATGCGCATGATGGCGCCCTTGCCGTAGGAGCGCTCGATCTGGTTCAGGGCCGAGTCCAGGTCCTTCTGCTTCGCTTCGCTGAGTTCCGCCATTGCCATATGCCGTATCACTCTCTGGTTGAGGAGAAGCCGCTGGAGCGCTCCACCGACTCCCCGAAGGTACATCACCCGAATAGAATACGAAAGGGTCGCCCCTCGCCGGCGCATTCCACCTCCGAGTGGAAGGGCTCTCCCTTCGCAGGGAAGGACTCCTCCCCCGCAGGGAAGGACTCTTCGAACGCATGGAAGGTAGGTAGAGACGCGGGTCGTCGAAATGCCCCGATGGGACGATCCACGGGCCACCCCGATGGGACAGCTCCCACGCCCGGCCGGGAACGCTCCCACGCCCGGGCGGGTTCCTCGTGCGAAGGCCGTGCGCCATGCACGAACCTCATGCTCCGCGAGCCAACCATCGTGCCTCGCTGAGGAATCGTCGTCGGCTCGCGGGGGTAGAACCAGGCCGGCTCCTTGCAACCGTCCCGTTTCGCCTGCTACCAGATCCTGTCTTGCCTGCTTGCCGGCCCCGTTTCGCTTACTGCCAAACCCCATTTCGCATCCCACCAGGAACTGTAAC
The DNA here is from genome assembly GCA_007129525.1 of Gemmatimonadota bacterium. Classification (GTDB taxonomy): domain Bacteria; phylum Gemmatimonadota; class Gemmatimonadetes; order Longimicrobiales; family Gaopeijiaceae; genus PWLA01. The sequence goes on from SKVI01000192.1 coordinate 1,897, forward strand.
GTGAAGAAATCTCTCGTCTTCGGCATCGCGGCCATCGCCTCCGTGGCAGCTGTCGTCATTCTGGTCCTCTGGCAGCCCCAGGCGGCCCCGGGCAACGACGGTGCGACCGATCCCACATCAGCCACCAGCACTTCGACGACCCAGGCCCCCGCCGACGCGGCGGTGCCAGCCACCGGCGAGGTCCCCTCCCACGCCTCCTTCACCCGGGTCCTCGACGAGGTGGTGCGGATGCCCCGGGTGGACTATCAGTTGCTCCAGGAACAACGGGAGGGACTGGACGCCTACATTGAGGAGTTGGCCCGAACGTCGCCCGAGGCGCTGGAGGCCGCTTCCCGAAACGAGCAACTGGCCTTCTGGATCAACGCCTACAACGCCTGCATGCTGCGGCTGGTCATCGACCACTATCCCATCGAGACCGGCCGGACCGGACTCTTCGGGTCCATCCGGAACCGTGTGGCCGGGTATCCCGACAACTCGGTCTGGCAGATCCCGGACGTCTTCACCCGTGACCACTGCCGGGTGGCAGGTCAGGACCGCTCCCAGGACGAGATCGAGCACGAGATCATCCGACCCCGGTTTCAGGAGCCCCGGATCCACTTCGCGGTGAACTGCGCCGCCCTGAGCTGTCCGGTCCTCTGGCCCACCGCATACACCGGCGATGATCTGGATGCCCAGCTGGACCGGGCGGTACGGAACCTCATGGAGGACCCGGGGCACTTCCGGATCGACGACGGACCTCCGGCCACTCTCCGGTTGAACAAGGTGCTTGACTGGTACGACGAGGACTTCGACGGACCGGAAGGCCTGAAGGCCTTCTTCGCCGAATACCTCGAGGGACAAGAGCGGCAGACGGTCCTTCGATCCGACACCCGTGTCGAGTTCTTCGACTACGACTGGACCCTGAACGACGTCCCCCGGTGACCAAACGCGAGGGACCCGCCGCCGAGCCGGATTCGCAGCCTGCCGGGGAGCCGGATTCGCAGCCTCGCAGGGAGTCGGCCATGGAACTGGGGATCGTGATCCCCACCCTGAACGAGGCCCGGACCCTTCCTCACCTCCTCCACGACCTGGGGAAGCTCCCCCTGCCCGCCCGGATCGTGGTGGCCGACGGCGGCTCCGACGACGACACGATAGAGGTGGCCCGGGAGATGGGCGCCCGGGTGGTTCGTGCACCCCGTGGGAGGGCGCGCCAGATGAACGTGGGCGCCGCGTCACTGTCCACCCCATGGATCCTCTTCCTTCACGCCGACTCCCGGGTGCCGACCCGAACCCGCCAGGCCCTTTGGGAATGGCTCAAGGCCCCGTCCCCGGAAGACGCCGCCTACTTCGCCTTTCGCCTCGATACCCGGGGGGTGTGGTGGTCCCTCATCGAATGGGGCCAGCGGATCCGGGAGCGCGTCACCGGCCTGGCCTACGGCGATCAGGGCATATTGCTGTCGCGACGACGTTGGCAGTCGGTGGGCGGGATCCCGGACATTCCCCTCATGGAGGACGTGGAGTTCGTCAGGCGGCTCCGGAAATCCGGGGGACTCCGGCGCATCGGCGCCCCGGTCATCACCAGCGCCCGGCGTTACGAGCAGGAGGGACTGATCCGAGCCTGGGTCCGAAATGCCGCTCTCATCACCCTCTTTGGAATGGGCGTGCCCACCCGCGCTCTGGCTCGCTTCTACCCCGCGCTGAACGGGGGGCCGAAGGTGCCTTCCCCTTCTGGCGATCCAGGAGGGCCCAGCGACAATTCAGGCAGGAGCCCGGGACGAGGCTCAACGAAGGGCTCCACCGAACCCCGGCACGAACGTTCCGGGGAGGCCCCCATGGTCCTGGTCTTCGCCAAGGCGCCGGAACCCGGCCGGGTGAAGACCCGCCTGGCGGCCGATCTGGGCGAGGACGAAGCGGCCCGCATCTACCGCCAGATGGGCCGGCAGGTGGTGGATCAGCTCCGAGGAGGTCCTTTCCGGCTCCGGGTCTGCCACACCCCTCCCCACGCTGAGTCCGAGGTGCGAGAGTGGCTCGGAGACGAGGGACTGGAGTTCACACCCCAGGCTTCCGGCGATCTGGGCCGGCGCATGCACAGGGCGCTGGAGACAGCGTTGTCGGAAGCCCCGCGGGCCTGCGTCGTGGGCACCGACGCACCTGATGTGGACCAAGTGCTTGTCCGGAACGCCCTGGCCCGGCTGGCGGACCACGACGTGGTCTTCGGTCCCGCCCGTGACGGCGGCTACTACCTGGTGGGTCTTCGGCGTCCGGCCCCCGAACTCTTCCGGGACATGCCATGGAGCACGGAGCAGGTGCTTGAGAAGAGCCTGGAGGCGGCCGCCCGCTCGGGGTTGAGCGTCGCCACCCTGCCCATGCTGTCCGACGTGGACCGGGTGGAGGACCTTCCCCGGGAGTACCTTTCCTGAGCCGGAAAACCCTTCCTCCGAAGGGCGTACACTTTTCCTCTCTTTCTTCCTGGAGCGACTCCGTGCCCCGGCCTGCGACGTCTGCCGGAGCCGGCTTCGTTTTCGGAGTTTTCCGCTTCAGAACACGGATGAACGGTGGTTGACCACCTCCCGGCACACCCTTCAGGTATGGAATATGTAGCCAAGTGTGGCGGCGGCCTCGACGTCCGGGGCTTTGCCGACACGGCAAGACCAGAACAACCAGCCCCTTCTCAAGAAACAACCAACCTCTTCTCAAGAGGAGATACAGATGAAAGAGCTGATCTCGATTCGTTCCGACGCC
>SKVI01000113.1 GCA_007129525.1 Gemmatimonadota bacterium
CGAGAACATCGAGGTGCGGGCGGTGCAGACCGGCGCCAATGTTCCCTCGGGTACCCCGGCCAGCACGGCCCGGGTCAACTGGAGCATGATCAAGCTCCCCGAGAACGCCATGATGCCCCGGCTGCACGATTCGCGGGTCGGGTTCATGAGCACTACCTTCTACGACTACTCGCTCCATGCTCCCCGGGCCGAGCAGCGCCGGTTCATTCGCCGGTTCCGCCTCGACAAGCAGGACCCCGACGCGGAGCTCTCCGATCCGGTGAAGCCCATCGAGTTCTGGCTGGATCCGGCCACGCCGGAGTGGCTCGTGCCCTGGGTGGTGCGGGGCATCGAGCAGTGGGTGCCGGCCTTCGAGGAGGCGGGCTTCACCAACGGCATTCAGGCTCGGATGCCACCGTCGCCCCAGGAGGATCCAGACTGGTCCATCCACGACGCTCGACACTCCATGATCTACTGGCGTCCCTCCACCGTCCAGAACGCTACCGGGGGGAACACCGTGGATCCCCGGACCGGCGAGATCATCAAGGCCGAGGTCAACATGTATCACAACGTGATGAACCTCGTGCGTAACTGGTACTTCGTGCAGGCCGGTCCGCTGGACGCCCGGGCCCAGCAGTTCCCGATGCCTGATTCCATCATCGGCGCCATGGTGGAGTACGTGGTCGCCCACGAGGTGGGACACGCCATCGGCTTCCCGCACAACTTCAAGGCCAGTGCCATGTATCCGGCCGACTCCATCCGCTCCCCGAGCTTTCTGGAGCGGAAGGGAAGCCATGTGGCCACCCTCATGGACTACTCCCGGCTGAACTACGTGGCCCAGCCCGAAGACGGCATCCCGCCGGAGCTGCTGATCCCCAAGGTGGGTCCCTATGATCGGTACGCGGTCATGTGGGGGCACAAGCCCATTCCCGAGGCGTCCACCCCGGACGAGGAGCGGGCCACCCTGGACGAGTGGGCCCGGATGCAGGACACCATCCCCTGGTTCCGCTTCACCACGCCGGGGGCGTCCAACGATCCCCACGCGGTGACCGAAGCGGTGGGGAATGCCGACGCGGTGCAGTCGTCGACGCTGGGAATGCGCAACCTGCAGCGGGTCATGGACATGCTCCTGGACGTGGCGGAGCGACCCGGCGAGGACTATTCGCTCCTGCAGGAGCTGTATTCCAACACGGTGGCCCAGTGGGGCCGGTACAACAACCACGTGGCGGCCATCATCGGTGGGGCCCATACCCAGGAGAGGCACGGGACGGGGATTCGCTTCGAGCCGGTGTCCCGGGCCGAGCAGGTGCAGGCCATGGAGTGGCTGGCGGAGAATGCCTTCCAGGTGCCGCAGATGTTCCTGGACGAGGAGGTGCTCCGGCGCATCGAGTCCGACGGGGTTGTCTCGCGGTTCAGCGGGCGGCAGGCCGGGGTCTTCCGGGTGCTCCTCTCCGAGGCTCGTCTGAACCGGCTGGTGGAGTACGAGGCCATGACCAACGGCAACGGGTACGAGCCGTACACGGTGGCCGACCTCATGGGCGACCTGCGCGCCGGCGTGTGGGGCGAGCTGGAGTCGGCCAGCCCCCGGGTGGACGTGTTCCGGCGGAGCCTGCAGCGGGTCTTCGTGTCCACCATGGACGAGTACCTGAACCCGGACGGCGACCGGAACATGTCCGACGCCAGACCCATCGTCCGCGCCGAGCTGGCGGAGCTGGCCGGGGCGGTGGAGGACGCCGCCGGCCGGGCCGCCGACCGGATGACCCAGCTCCACCTGCAGGAGATGGGGATCGAGATCCGGAAGGTGCTGGACACGGATTGAGTTCGGGAGGGCGACGGCGCCTCACCCCTTCCCCCTGCGAGTCCTGCGGCTTGCCGGACCGGAGGGAAGAGTGAAGGTTCAAGGTTGGGCCCGGGCCCTGTCGAGGGGTCCGGGTCCGTCTGTTTACCCGTTTCAGAACCTGGAGATTGTGGACGATGATTGGAGGAATGCGGAAGGACCGTCTGCGGGCGGTGACCATGGCGCTGGTGGCGGTGGGTCTGGTGGTGTCAACTCTCCTGGCTCCTCCGGCTCATGCCCAGGAGATCCAGGACCTTCGGACCCACCATGAGAATACGGACTTCGAGGTCTTCACCCCGTACGACAGCATGATGACGTACCTGGCCCAGATTCAGGCCCGGAGCACCGACATGCGGCTGGCCATCTACGGGGAGACCCACGAGGGCCGGGAGCTCCCCTACGCCATCTTCTCCCGACCCGCGGTGACCCAGCCGTGGGAGGCCTGGGCGCTGGGCAAGCCCATTCTGGTGCTGGCGGCGGGGGTGCACGGGCCCGAGCGGACCCTCCGGGAATCGGTGCTGGTCATGATGCGCGACCTGGCGCGGCCGGGGACCGCCATGAACGACATGCTGGACGACCTGACGATCCTGGTGGTGCCGCAGATCAACCCCGACGGCTTCTCCAACGAGCCCAACCCCATGCGGGGCAACCTCTGGGGACTGGATCTGAACCGGGACTACATGAAGCTGGAGCAGCCGGAGATCCAGGGCTATGTGCAGAACGTAATCCTCCGCTGGGCGCCACATCTCTACATCGATGGTCACAACGGCGGCTCCTTCCCCTACAACATCAACTACCAGTGCCCCAGCCACGCCGCCCCGGACCAGCGCATCTCCCGGCTCTGTGACGAGGAGATCTTCCCGGCCATCGACCGGAAGCTGGCCACCGAGGACTACCGGTCGTTCTACTACGCCCGGGGGAACGAGACCCGGTGGAACGTAGGCGGCACCGATCCCCGTATCGGCCGCAACTACGGCGGCTTCGCCAACACGGTGGCCATCCTCTTCGAGTCACCGGGAGGCCAGGCCCGAGCCGACGGGGTGCGCAGCGGCGTGCTGGCCTACGAGGCGGTGGTGGAGTGGGCCCGGGACAACCCCGATCTCCTCATGGAGACTGTGCGCAATGCCCGGGTCGAGACGGTGGCCCTGGGGTCGGAGCCCTCGGGTACCGTGCCCATCGATACCGAGTACGAGCCCGAAGACTGGACGGTGGAGTACCTCATCGGCCAGGGAGAGGGCGACGACCGGGAGATCGTGGAGATCCAGAGCGATTCCCTCATGAAGAAGCCGGTGGTGGCCCTGGAGCGGGACCGGCCCTGGGCGTACGTGCTCCCCCGGGACGCCGAAGACGCGGTGGCCCTGCTGCAGCGGCACTCGGTGCAGGTGGAGCGGTTGCAGGAGCCCATCGACGTGACGGTGCAGGCCTACACCATCGGCGACCTGAGCTACGAGCGGGCGTACAACCATGCCGCCGCCACGCGGATTCACGTAGAGGACGTGATCACCGAGGAGGTGACCCTCCCGGTGGGCAGCTACATCGTCCGCACCGGGCAGATGCAGGGGCGGGTGGCGGCCCACCTCCTGGAGGCCGAGTCCACCGACGGGGTGGTCTACTGGAACCGGATGGACGCCTGGATCCCCAAGGACGCGGTGGCGGAGTTCCAGGCCGGGGAAGGGGAGGCTCCGGTCTTCCCCATCCGGAAGCTGATGACGCCTACGGCCCTGTCGACCCGGCTCCTGATGCCCTGATCCCGCGGGGTTCTCTCAGTCCAACACGGCGTCCACGATGGTGCCCAGGAACTCGTTCAGCGCGCCGCCCCCGATCCAGCGCACCACCACCACCAGGTCGTTGTCCGGATCCACGTAGATGACGTTCTGCCCGGCGCCTACGTGCCGGTGCGAGGTCTCCGGAGTGCGGGAGAGGGCGGCCCGGTCGGGATTCAGGAAGTAGTTCATGAAGCCATAGCGGGCGTTGGCCTCCCCCGGGGTGCGAGCCATCTCGAGCCAGTCCGGTGAGAGGATCTCCTGGCCGTCCCACTCACCGCCTCTCAGGTGGAGGAGCCCGAACCGGGCCATGTCGCGGGCGCTGATGAACATGCCTCCGCCCCAGTGGGCTCCTCCGCTCACCGACTGCACCGGAACCCCGTCCAGGTAGATCCACGAGGTCTCGTAGCCCGTCCAGCGCCAGGTGGGCGAGGCGCCGATGGGATCCATGACGTGCTCCCGGAGGATCCGGGGCAGGGGCTCGCGCCACACGTTCAGGGAGGCCAGCGCCAGGAGGTTCACCCGCACGTCGTTGTACTCGTACACGGTGCCCGGCTCGTGGCGCTCCCGGGTGGTCCAGGTGTCGGCGTCCTGGGCCGGTCGGTCGGCCCAGTCGGGCTTGCACCAGAGCATACCCTCCCAGTCCGAGGTCTGGCGGAGGAGGTGGTCCCAGGTAATGCGAGCGGCGTGGTCTCCGGCGAAGGGCTCGAAGGGCGCGGGAACCTGGGGAAAGGTACCCGACTCCGGGCGGGGGGCCACGCACTCGGGCATCTCCACCTCGACCGGGGCCATGAGCGGAGCCACCGGCTCGTGAATGTCCGGAATGAGCCCCCGGTCCCAGGCCAGTCCCACGGTGGTGCTGAGAAAGCTCTTGGTGACGCTGAAGGTGTTGTCCACACGGTGCGGCTCACCCCATTCGGCCACCAGGTACCCGTTTCGGATCACCACCGCCGTGGGCTCGCCCCGGGTCCGGAAGGGGCCAACCTGCTCTCCGAAGGGCTCCCGGGCGAAGCTCCGCTGGTGGGCCA
>SKVI01000286.1 GCA_007129525.1 Gemmatimonadota bacterium
ACGAGCTGCCGCCCCTGGAGGGGCCGGTGCGCTACTGGGCCTCCGCCCCCGACGGAGCCCGGAGCCCCGAGGCCCGGATCGAGCCGTCCGATCCGCTCCTCCTCACCGAGCTGGCGGTGGAGCTCCATTTTCCTGAGTACACCCGGCTCCCCAACGAGACCCTTCGCGGGGCCCCGGCGGAGTTGAGCATGCCCCGGGGCACCCGGGTGGTGCTCCGCGGCCGGGTGGAGGGACGGGAGGGTTCGGCGCTGGTCCTCCGGTGGGCCGACGGCACCGAGGCGCTGCGCACACCGGTGGAGGAGGACCGCTTCCAGGGCGAGTGGCGGCCCGGGCGCTCCGGCGAAGTGAGCTGGGCGGTGGAGGGAGTCGATGAGGACGGAGCCCTTCCCGATCCCACCCGGATCACCGTGGAGGAGGACCTGCCTCCCGAGGTGGCCCTCCCGGTCCCCGGCGAGGACGGAGACCTTCCCGCCTCCCTCCGGCTCCCCCTCCTCCTCGAGGCCTCCGACGACTTCGGGCTGGCGTGGATCCAGGTGGAGGTGGCCCGGGTGGACTCCGACGGCCAGGGCGGCGAGCCCGAGGTGGAACGCATTGTCACTGACGGCGATCGGCAGGTCAGCTTCAGGTCGATGCTGGAGCTGGCGGACTGGGGGCTGGAGCCCGGTGACGAGATCCTCCTCTCGGCCCGGGCCGCCGACGTCTCGCCGGCGGAGCAGGAGGGCGTGAGCCCGGAGTACCGTCTCCGGGTTCCCACCGCCGCCGTCCAGCGCGATGCCGCCCGGACCCAGCTGGAGGAGGCGGGAGCGCGGGTGGGGGAGCTGGCCCGGGAGGCGGACCGGCAGGCCGGCCAGCTTCGGGACCGGGAGCACGAGGCCCGGGCCGGAGGCGATCCGGGGAGCGCCGGGGAGTTCCAGCGGCGCGAGGAGGTCCGGGGGGCGGCGGAAGCGCACCAGGAGCTGGCCCGGGAAGTGGACCGCCTCCGGGAAGAGATGGAGGCCACCCGCCGCGGGTTGGAGGGGCTGGGCGACGAGGACGGCGGACTCCGGGAACGGTTGCGGCAACTGGAGTCCATGCTCTCGGAGCTGGCCGACCCCGACGAGCGGGCCCGCATGGAGGAGCTTCTGGAGCGGCTGGCCGACGGCGAGACCCCCGACGGGATGGGCGAACTCGCGGAGATGGCCGAGGCTCGGGAGGCCCTTCGGGACCGTCTCGAGGCTGCCCTCGAACGGCTCCAGCGGGAGGCGCTGGAGGAATCGTACCTGGGCTCCGAAGAGGAGCTCCAGGCCATCGCCGAGGCCCAGGAGGCCGTCGCCGGAGAGCTGGAGACCGCCGAGGGGATGGAGGCCCAGGAGCAGCTGGCCCGCCGCGCCGACGAGCTGGCTGAGCGGCTGCAGGGGCTGGAAGAGCGCCTGGAGGAGGCCGGCGACCCGGCCGCCGCCCAGCGGGCCGGCGAGACGGCCCGGGAGGTGTCCGAAGCGGAGCGCTCCATGTCCCAGGCCGCCGAGCAGGCCCGGGACGGACAGACCGAAGGCGCCCGGGAGGAGGCCGACGAGGCGGCCCGGCAGCTCCAGGAGGCCCTGGAGGAGATGCGGCAGGACCGCATGGAGTGGCTCGAGGAGTGGGAAGAGCAGATCCGCGACGCCCTCCGCCGGGGAGCCGAGAGCTCCCTGGCCCTGGCCCGTCGTCAGGAAGAGATCCGGGACCGGATCCGGGGCGCCGGCGCGGTGCAGCGGAGCCGGCTCCAGGGAGAGGAAGCCGTCCTGGCCCAGGGGGCCCGGCACCTGGCCGTGCAGCTGGGACTGGCCACCCGACAGGCGCCGCAGGTTGGCCGGCGGGTCACCGAGGCGCTGGGCGAGGCCATGGACCGGATGGAACGGGTCACCGAGGGACTGGGCCGACAGGGCGCCTCAGGCGCCGGACCCACGGTCTGGGCCGAGGAGGCGGTGGCGGCACTGAACCGGGCGGCGCTCCTGGCCCTCACCGGCATGGAGCAGGTGGGGCAGGGGGCCGAGGGCTCGGGGATGGAGGACTTGATGGACGAGCTGGAAGCACTGGCCGGGGAGCAGGAGGCCATCAACCAGGAGGCCCAGTCGCTGTCCGGTGATCCGGACCAGGCCGGAGCTCAGGCCCGCATGGACGAGATGGCGGCGGCCCAGGATCAGGTGGCGGGGGGAGTGGAGGAGCTGGCGGAGCGACAGGGCGGCGAGTGGACCCCCGGTGACCTGGACGAGATGGCCCGGGAGGCCCGGGAGCTGGCCCGGGAGTTGGCTGAGGGGCGCCTGGAGCCCGAAACCCTTCGGCGACAGGAGGATCTCCTGGAGCGGTTCCTGGGCGCCGGCCGGATGCTGGAGCGGGACGGCCCCACCGAGGAGCGGGAGGGGACCACCGCCGGAGAGGTGGACCGGCCCCTGGTGACCCCGCTCCCCGATGGCCTGCTGCGGGGCAGCCGGATCCCCCTGCCCGACGCCGCCGCGCTGGAAGCCCTCACCCCCGCCGAGCGCCGCCTGGTGCTGGAGTACTTCGAGCGGCTGAACCGGAACGCCGGCGGATCCGGTGGAGGGGGAGGAGGACCGTGAAGACGGCGCTGTCCGCGATGGTGGTTCTGGCGGCGGTGGCCGTGGCGGTGCCGGTGTCGGCAGTATCGTCGTGGGCCGGGTCCGGCCTCTCCGCCACCGACCAGGAGGCGGCGGAGTTCGTCTCCCACATGCCCGCGGCGGCGTGGGCCGAGGCCCCCTCCGACACCCTCGCGCCGGATCCCCGGGAGATTCCGGGACTCCTGGAGTCGGAAGAGGGACGGGCCCGGGGCCTGGAGGGGATCCGCGCCCGCGCCGGGGAGCTCTCGGGTCGCCGGGCCACCCTGTGGATCCAGCTCCTGGCGGTGGCGGAGAAGGGGGGACCGGAGGCGGGCGCCCTGGCGGCCCGGGCCCTCCTCCACGCCGACGACGACGCCGCGGCCCGGGGCGCCCAACTGATCCGCGAGGGGCTTGAGGGCGCCGCCGCCGAAGACCGCCCGGCGCTGCTGGCCCTGGCGGCCCACCTCCTGGACGGCCCGGACCCGTCGGAGGCGGCGGAGCTTCGTGCCCGTCTCCTGGAGCTGGCGCCGGACGCCCCCGAGGCCCCCGAGGCGGCCCTCCGGCTGGCCCGGTACCTGGCCGGCCCGGGGAACGACCCGCAGCGCGCCGAAGAGCTCCTGGAGGAGCTCGTAGTGGGAGCGCCGAACCACCCGGTGGCGCCCACGGCCCGACAGCTTCTGAACGAAATCCGGAGGGATCGATGAAGGCCCCGACACGCCGCTCGCGAACCCTGGCCGCCCCTGCGGCGGGGCTCCTGGCCCTGGCCCTGCTCATGACGGCCGCGACCCTTTCGGCCCCCCCGCTGGCGGCGCAGCACCTGCTGGTGCCCATGGACACGTCCCAGAGCGACCACCTGAAGGCGTACGGACTCACCTACTGGGTCCTGGAGCGGGGCGAGACCGCCGAGTGGCTCCTGAACTACCGGGACGGGTCCTTCCTCCTGCCCGACACCGAGGCCACACGCCGCGAGGCGGCCCTTCGGGGGGTGCTGGCGGAGCCGGTGGACGGCGCCGAGGTGGCCCGCGTCCGGGGTCTGATCCAGGAGGAGAACATGGAGGCGGTGCCCCTGGAGACGGCCCCCCGGATCGCCATCTACACTCCGCCCAACGCCCAGCCCTGGGACGACGCCGTCACCCTGGCGCTGGAGTACGCGGATATCCCCTACGAGACGGTCTGGGACGGGGAGGTGCTCCAGGGCGAGCTGGACGAGTTCGACTGGCTGCACCTCCACCACGAGGATTTCACCGGACAGTACTCCAAGTTCTTCCTGGCCTACGCCGGGTCGGCCTGGCTGCAGGAGGAGGTGGCCCGGAACGAGGAGGTGGCGGCCCGCTTCGGCTTCACCGACGTTCCCGCGCTGAAGCGGGCGGTGGCCGAAGAGATCCGCCAGTACGTGGAGGCCGGCGGCTTCCTCTTCGCCATGTGCTCGGCCACCGAGACGCTGGACCTGGCGCTGGCCAGCCACCGCACCGACATCTCGGCGGCCTTCGCCAACGGCCGGCCCCCGGCCCCCGACGCCAGCGAGCAGATGGACTGGAGCCGGGCCTTCGCCTTCCAGGGAGCCGAGATCCAGACCTCTCCCTCGGTGAACGCCTTCTCGGACATCGACTTCCACCAGGTGAACACCGCCGGCCGCCAGCCCCTGGGCAGCTTCCGGCTCTTCGAGTTCGCCGCCAAGATCGACCCGGTTGCAAGCATGTTGGTGCAGAACCACGAGGCCGTGATTCCCGACTTCTACGGCCTCACCACCTCATACCGCGCCGACCGCCTGCAGCCCGGGGTCACCATTCTCGCCCAGGAGGGGAACCGGGCCAAGTACATTCACGGGACGGCGGGCGAGGGGACCTGGACCTTCTACGGTGGGCACGACCCCGAGGACCCGGAGCACCAGATCGGCGACGCCCCCACCAACCTGGAACTCCATCCCAGCTCACCGGGCTACCGGCTCATCCTGAACAACGTGCTCTTCCCCTCGGCCCGCCCGGCGCCCCTCAAGACCTGAAACGTCCCCTGAGCACTC
>SKVI01000222.1 GCA_007129525.1 Gemmatimonadota bacterium
GACCGGCTGGAGGGGCTCCGGGAGACGGCCCGGGTCCGGGTGGATCGGGACCCGGAGTGGTTCGCCTCCCTCATGGAGCTCCTGAAGCCCCGGGCCCGCTCCCTGGACGACCTGGTCCGGATGGCTCGGCCCTACCTGGCGCAAGAGATCGTCTACGACCCGGCGGCGGTGAAGAAGCACTGGGCCCGGGACCCGGCCTCCGCCGCCGGACACCTGGAGGCGCTTCGGGAGCGCCTGGAAGGGGTGGAGTGGACCGAGGAGGCGCTGGAGGAGGAGCTGCGGGCGCTGGCGGCCCAGCGGGGGGTGGGAGCCGGCAAGCTCATCCATCCCCTCCGGGTGGCCCTGGTGGGCGAGGCGGTGAGCCCGGGGATCTTCGAGGTGCTGGTGGTGATGGGACGGGAGCGCTCGCTGGCCCGGATGTCCGCCGCGGTCACCCGAATCCGGAGCGGACGGATCGGGGAGGCGGCGGGGGAAACATCCGAATCTTGACACCCTTTCCATGCTGGGCTTAAGCTGAAACATCTGATTACCGTGAGCCCCTGCGATCCCCTGCCGGAGATGCGGAATGCCCGCTGCGTTGAACGAGCTTGAGCGAAAGATCCTGGACTACATGGTCCGGTACCTCCGCACCCGCACCTACCAGCCTTCCATCAGGGAGATCGGCGAGGAGTTCGGGATCCGGAGCACGAAGACCGTCTCCGAGCACCTCAAGTCACTGGCGGACAAGGGATACCTGGAGCGAGACCCGTCACGCTCCAGGGGCGTTCGGATCCTGGGCGTGGACCTGGACCCGGATACCGTGTCGGTGCCGTGCTACACCGGGCTCCCGGACCCGGAGGCGCCGCGACGCACCGACGGGGTGGAGTCGCACTTCTCCCTGGACCGGCGCATCGCCGGAGGGAAGGGCGCCTACCTCGTGCGGGTTCGGGGGGCCGACTTCGCCGCCGCCGGAATTCACGAGGGCGACATGATTCTGGTGGAGCCGGCGGGGCCGGATGCGGTGGGGGGTGGGGATCTGGTGGTGGCGGCGCTGGGACGGCGGTCCGGTCTCTACCGCTACCGTAACGATCAACGGGGGGTACACCTTCTGCCGGCGGACGGTGGTGAGCCCATCCGGGTGGAGGACTCCACCACCATCCCCGTCACCGGACGGGTGACGGCGCTGCACCGCCGCCTCGACGGCACCGGCGTGCCCCGGAGCACCACCACCCACTGACCCATGGCCCCGGATCGATCCCCATGACCGATCCGTTTCTGGCGCCGGACCCCCGCCTGGAAGGCGATCCCCGCACCCTGGAGCGACCGGGCCTGCCCGGTCACCTGGTGGCGCAGGCACCCCTTCCCACCGACGCCATGTGGATGGCCCGGGCGCTGGAGCGGGCCCGGGAGGCCGCTGTCGTGGGCGAGGTTCCGGTGGGCGCGGTGGTGGTGGCGGTGGAGCCCTCCGAGGCGGACCCCTCTCGGGGGGACTCCGCCCACGCGGTGACCCGGCGTGGCCGCCTCATTGCCGAGGGTCGGAACCGCACCCGGCAGGACTCCGACCCCACGGCCCACGCTGAGATCGTGGCCCTCCGGGCGGCGGGGCGCCGCCTGGGCCGCTCCCGTCTCCCCGGCACCACCCTCTACGTGACTCTGGAGCCCTGCGCCCAGTGCGCAGGCGCCGCCGTCCTGGCCCGGGTGGACCGGGTGGTCTACGGGGCCGCCGACCCCAAGGCCGGAATGGCGGGGAGCCTGGGGAACCTGCTCCAGGATCCCCGACTGAATCACCGGGTCCATGTCACGCCCGGGGTGCTGGCCCACGAGGCCGGGACCCTCCTGACGGACTTCTTCCGGGCGCGCCGGTTGTGAGCGTGCGTCCGCTGCTGGCGGTGGGCCTGGTTGCCTGGGTGTCCGGGTGCGCGCTGGCGGGACCTGAACCTGACTTGTCGCCGCCCTCGCCGGAGCTTCCGCCGCCGTCCCTGGATCGGCCCGTCCCGGACAGCGCGGTCCCGGATCGTGCGCCGGGAGCCGACACCGTGGCGGCGGGCGTCGAGGTGGAGGGAGCGGCGGGTCCCGCGGAGGGCCAAGTCGTTCCCGCCGACGGCGTCCTTCCGCCCGTGAGGGCACTGTGGGTCGTCCGGACGGCGCTGGTTCACCCCGACTCGGTACGGGCCGTGGTGGAGCGAGCCCAGCGAGGGGGGTTCAACACCCTGCTGGTGCAGGTCCGGGGACGGGGCGACGCCTGGTACCGCTCCGGACGGGAGCCCCGGGCCGAGCCCCTGGCCGGAGCGCATCGCTCGTACGATCCGCTGGCCGTCATGCTGGACGAGGCCCGGGGCCGGGGGCTCTCTGTCCACGCCTGGGTGAACGCCCACCTGGTGGCCGGGGCCCGAACCCCTCCGGCGGACCCCCTGCACCTGGTGAACCGGCGACCGCAGTGGCTGGCGGTGCCCCGGGGGCTGGCCCGGGAGCTCTTCCACATGGATCCCCGGGACGCCCGCTACCGGGAGGCCCTCATGGGGCACGTCCGCGCCAACCCGGACCAGGTGGAGGGCCTCTACTCGAGTCCGGTGCTGCCGGAGGCCACGGAGCACCTGGCGGCGGTGGTGACCGAACTGGTCGAGTCATACGAGCTGGATGGGGTCCACCTGGACTACCTGCGAATGCCCTCCCGGAGCTTCGACTACAGCCGCGGGGCACTGGAGGCGTTCCGGGCCCGCCTCCGGGCCCGGCACCCCCCCGGCGAGCTGCAGGCGGCAGAGGCCCGGTGGCGAGAGGGAGAGATCTTCGCCTACCCGGACGCCTTCCCCCGCCAGTGGGACGACTTCCGGCAGGAACGGGTGAGCGAGAGCCTGGCGGCCGCGGTGGGAGCCGTGCGTCGGGTGCGCCCCGATCTTCAGGTGAGCGTCGCCGTCTTCCCCGATCCCGCAGACGCCCGGACGCACCGCTTTCAGGACTGGGAGGACTGGGTAGCACGGGAGCTGGTGGACGCCGTGGCCCCCATGAGCTATACGAACCGGAACGACGCCTTCGCCCTGGCCATGGAGCGGGCTCGGGACGCGGTGGGGGCCCATCGGGTGTGGATGGGCGTGGGAGCCTACACCAACTCCTTCGACGAGGCGGTGCGGAGGGCCCGATGGGTGGGCGCGGAGGGATTCGCCGGGGTATCCCTCTTCTCCTACGACTGGACGGTGGGAGCGGAGGGGATCCGCGCCGCCGGCGGAGAAGCCTACCTCGAGCGCTTCGGGCGGGAGGCGTTCAGGGCTGGAACCGGTAGCCCCGCTTCCGGACGGTGAGGAGATGCCGTGGCTGGGCGGCGTCCTCTTCCAGCTTCTTGCGGAGCTCCGCCATGTGGGTGTCTACCGTGCGGCTGGTGGGGGGCACCGAACCCTTCCAGACCTGCTCCAGGAGGTCCCGCCGGGAGATGACGTCGCCCTGGCTCTCGATGAGGGCCAGGAGGAGGTCGAACTCCCGGGGAGTGAGGGCCACCGGGTCACCGTCCCGGAAAACCTGCCGGGCGCCGGGATCCACCTGTATCTGGTCGAACCGGAAGACGGGACGACCGGAAGCGGGACCACGGGTCGGTTGAGAAGAGCCGTTGCCCTGACCGGCGCCGGCACCGTCCATGCTCCCCACGGCCCCATTTCCCTCGCCGAGACCAGTCCCGGAGAAGGCGGCGGAGGGGCTCCAGCGCCACCGTCGCAGAAGGGCGTCGACCCGGGCCAGGAACTCCAGGTCGACCACCGGACGGTTCAGGCAGTCGTCGGCCCCCATTCGCAGGGCCAGGACGCGTTCGGTGTTCATCTCCGGTTGGGTGATGACCAGCACCGGGACGTCTCGGTTCCGGCACCGGAGTTTCCGGAGGAGCTCCAGGCCACCCATGCCCTGGAGTGCCAGGTCCACGATGACCAGCGTCCAGGATTCGTCAAGGGCCCGCTCGAGGCCTGACGGGCCGTCCGTTTCGGTGTGAACCCGGTAGCCCTCGAGGGTGAGGTTCGTCTCAAGGTCCTGAACGATGTCATCGTCCCCGGCCACGAGGAGGATACAGGGTGATTCCATGGGGCTCTCAGTCTGGCAACGGATCGTAAGTTTCTTACACATTATCAGCCGAGTGAGAGACTCGCCAGCCGCCGGTCAGGTCGCGGTCATCCTGCCGTCTTCGGCGTTTCCGGGTCCAGCCCCTCGGCAGGGTCCTTCCCCCAGATCCGCAGCACCCCCCAGAGGAGCACCAGTCCGATGAGGATGGCCCACACCGGGTGGATCCACTCGGCGGCGGCGGGGATCTCGCCTACCGCCAGCGCCACGACGGCCACCACCAGCGCGTAGGGAAGCTGGGTCCGAACGTGGTCGACCAGGTCGCAGGCCGAGGCCATGGAGCTCAGGACGGTGGTGTCGGAGATGGGTGAGCTGTGATCACCGAAGACGGCTCCTGCCATGACCGAGCTGATGGTGCCCAGGAGGATGGGGTAGTGCTCCCCGCCGGCGAAGCCCACCCCGGCGCCCATGGCCACCGCCAGGGGAATGACCACCGGAAAGAGGATGGCCATGGTGCCCCAGGAGGTCCCGGTGGAGAAGGCGGTGAGGGCGGCCACGATGA
>SKVI01000310.1 GCA_007129525.1 Gemmatimonadota bacterium
ACGAGATCTTCGTCACCACCAAGCTGTGGAACGACGACCACGGGTACGACCGGGCCCGGAAGGCGCTGGAGGCATCGCTGGAGCGCCTCGGGCTGGAGTACGTGGATCTCTACCTCATCCACTGGCCCGTACCCGAGCTACGCCTTGAGAGCTGGCGGGCCCTGGAGGACGCGCTGGACGAGGGGCTGGTCCGAGCCATCGGGGTGAGCAACTACATGGTTCATCACCTGGACGAGCTCATGGCGGACGCCCGCATCCCTCCGGCGGTGAACCAGATCGAGCTCCACCCCTTCAACTTCCGCTCCCGGCGCGACGTGCTGGACTACTGCCGGCGAGAAAAGATCGTGGTGGAGGCCTACAGCCCCCTGACCAAGGCCCAACGTCTGGACGATCCGGTGGTGGTCGAGATCGCCCGGGCGCACCGACGCACCCCCGCCCAGATCCTCATCCGGTACGGGCTGGAGAAGGGCGCCGTTTCCCTTCCCAAGTCCGCCAACCGGGGCCGGATCAGGGAGAACGCCGATGTCTTCGACTTTCGCCTGGATGCCGACGAGATGGCGCGGCTGGACGACCTGGATGAGGGGCTGGCCACGAGCTGGGATCCCACCGACGTACCCTGACGTGCCGGGGGTTCACACGCCCGGAAGCCAGAGCCCCTCGTCGATGCCGTGTGCGGGGGTGGCCGAGACATCGTCGCGGGAGCGGTCCGTGGGGCGACCCACCCGCCGGGCCACCGCCTCCCGCCACCGCTGGGCCCCGTCGGCGCCCAGGTCCAGGGCCCGGGGGCTGCTCCCCAGGAGCGGCCGGGCCACCCTCAGGTGCAGGGTGGCCAGACCGCCCAGGCGCTGGAAAGGGTTCTGCGACGTCTCCAGCACCTGGAGGCGGTCGATGCGGACAAAGGTGGTTCGCCGATTCAACACCCCTTCGCTCACCACCAGATGATCTCCCTCGTCCGTCCAGCCCAGGCCCCTGTACGCGCCCTCGGCCAGGGCCAGTCCCGGCAGGAGGACGCTGCCGAAGGCGACGGCGACTCCGGGCCACCACGACGCGTCGAGGCGACCCGCCACCACGAGCCCCACCAACGCGGCCACGACAGCGGCAGCAACCAGGGCCCGGACATACCTTCGGCTCCGGGCTCGCCACGGCATCCGCTCGAGCGGCGGTCTCCCTTCCCCCTCCAGTCCCACCACGTCCCGGGCAATCTGGTACACCTCGTGGCGCTTCCCGATGGGGAGGAGCAGGTCGGTGCCTTCGTTGCCGCTCCCGCCCGCCCGGCCCGCCACTACTACCCGGACTGCGCCCAACCCCAGGAGGCGTCGAACCACGTTCTCCTCCACCTGCACCGCCTGGATCCGGCGATACGGGACGGTGTCCCGGTGTTCGGTGAAGAGGCCCCGGCGAACCCCCAGCGTCTCGTCGGTTTCCGACAGGGTGAAGTCCCAGTGGGTGAAGACCGTGGCCACCACCGAGAGAAAGAAGCCCCCCAGGAGAGCGAAGATGGCCAGCACCACCAGGATCCGAATCCCCACCACCGACGTGGGATCCGGGGTCGTCTCGGCCAGGAAGCCGAGCCCCTCCATCCACCAATCCTCGGGAATGGTCTGAAAAAGGAAGCCCACCAGGGCGGCGGCCACCCCCACCCGGCCGCCGGTCATTCCGGCCACCACCAGCCGCTCGGGGGGAACCACGGTACGGACCCGCTCCTCCACCTCGGGCGAGTCGGCGGCCCGCGAAGCCGCCGGCTCCTGGATCCGCTCGCCACTGGAGGGACGTGCGTCGGCGGATTCCGGCAGCGCCTCCGTCTCGTCGGGGTGCCCCGTCTCGTCGGGGTGCCGGGGGCCCTCGGTGGTCCCATCGGTCCAGGGGGCACCCGCCCGGCGCTCCCTGCCCAGGAGAATACGCCGAAGCGTGTCGGCGGTGGCGGGATCCACCGCCGACAGCTTCCCTTCGGTCCCCCCGGCGCCAATGGCCTCGATGCGCACCTCCACCACACCCAGGATCCGATGGGAGATTCCTCGCTCCAGATCCACGGTCTGGATCCGCTCGCGGCGAATCACCCGTCGCTTCCGGATGAAGATCCCCTCGTCGATGATGAGGGCGTCGGGCTCCAGGCGCCATCGAAACCGGAGGTAGCGGAGCACCATGGTGGCCACGATCACCGCCAGCATCGCGGCCCCGGCCGCCGGAACGATCCCGGTGAGCACCACGATCACCACGATGGAGAACACCCCCTGCAGAGCCCAGACCCCCAGCACCGCCGGATGAAGCCGGGTGGGCTCGCCGTCGAGGGGTCCGGGGTCAGGTCGGCTCATCGAGGGAGGGCTCCAGGTGGGCCAGTCGTTCCCTGAGGATCTCGGCCTCGTCGGCATCCAGCCCGGGAACCCTCCCCGAGGTGCCCGGCGCCGCGGTATGGACCACCAACTCGGCCAGACCGAAGATCCGGGCGATGGGGCCCTGCTCGGTATCCACGAACTGAAGGCGCCGATACGGAATCACGCTGACGGACCGGATGAGGATCCCGCGCCGGATCCAGAGATCCTCTTCCCGGAGGGCGAATCGCCACCTCTCGTAGGCGATGAGCGGCCCCACCACCGAGAAGGTGAGTACCACCACCACCACACCGGTGCTGAACGCACCCTCAGGCCACCCTCCGGGAACGAGCCGGGGCACGAACCACCCCATGTCGGCCATCAGGGCGGCGCCCCCCAGGACCACGGTGTAGATTGCGCCTCGAACCCACCAGTAGCTGCGCACACGGGGGTCCAGCCGCCGAGGTCCGCCGGACAGCTCCTCGCGGTCGTCCACCTCGCTCCACCGGGAGTCTCCCTCCGGGTGGCCGCCCTCCCGCGAATCCGCCTCTATTTCGGATGACCAGCTCAAACCCCCTCCTCCAGCGCCTCGAAGCGACCGGTCTTCCGGTTCTTTCGCACCCGGTTCCAGGGAAAGTAGCGCCCGTTCATGGCCACGTAGACGCCTGCCGGAAGGAGCTGGGCCAGAGAGAGGGCGCTCCCCAGGTTGAAGAGGCCGTCGGACGAGCCGAAGGCGTAGGGCACCATGGCCCCGGTCAGGATCATGGTCTTTCCGGGCACCATGCGGGCCAGGACCTCGGCTGTCTCCACCATGGTGTCGGTCCCGTGGGTAATCACGATCCGATCTTCGGGGACCCGCAGGCAGTTCCCGGCGATGGTCTCCCGGTCCGCCTCGGTCATCTCCAGGGAGTCAACCATCATGAGGGTCCGGATCTCCAGCTCCAGGGCACATCGGCCCCGCTCGAGCATCTCAGGGAGGTGGGTGTCCCCGAAGGCCAGCTCCCCCCGAATCTCATCGTACTCCTTGTCGAAGGTGCCGCCGGTGACAAAAACGCGAATGGCCATGACAGTGGCGCATGAGTGGAAGGTGGAAGGAAGCGCGCGGCTCGTCGGCCACCTGAAGCCGAAAGGTATCGGATCGCGTCCGAAGCGCACCATCCGGACCTCTCAGGGGTAGGTGGGACCGACAGTTGGGAGGTGGTCCGACCCGAGAAAGCCGGGATCCGGACCGGCCCACGCCGGCTTGCCTTTCGGCCACCGACCGCCAAGAATATAAACTGACGCTACCATTTCAAGATTGGGGTCCCAGCCCGCCAACACCCTTCGGTGCGGGACTCGCGGCGTCTACCCCAAGCAGGGAGCAGGACCTATGAAGCCCTCGATCCTGGCCATCGCCATCCTGGCGGCGCTGGTGATCTTCGTGCCGCACCAGGATGCGGCGGCGCAGGCGGCCGTCTCCGGCGACGCCCGCGTCGGAATCACCTTCCCCCTGGGTGACCTGGCCGGCGACCAGGTGGAAGCCGGTCTGAGCCTGGCCGCCAACGCCAACGTGCACCTCCGGCCCAACCTCCGGCTGTACACCGGCGTCAACCACCACTCCTTCCGCTGCACGGAGGGGTGCGTCGAACTGGGGGCGAGCCCCAGAAGTACCGGGCTGGGCGCCGGGCTCCAGTACCGCTTTCTGAGTCCCCAGGAAGCCACCTGGTGGGCCCGGGTGGGCGGTGTGGCCCACCGCTTCAGTTCGGACGTGGTGTCCGGCGACTGGAGTGTGGGGCTCGAGGCCGGCGCGGGTATCGACATGCCCCTGGGCGACAATTACCAGCTGACCCCCCACGTGGGCATCGTGAACCACGGACTGCCCAGCGGGCTCACCGCCCAGTACCTGACCTTCGCCCTGGGGCTCCACCGCCAGTTTCGCTGACGTGTCTGAGGCGGAGCTGCTGCCGGAGCGGTCAGCGACCGTGCTGGCGGGTAACCAGAATGGGCTTCGTGCCGGCCCGGATCACCTTGTCGGCCACGCTCCCCACCACCAGGCGAGCCACACCGCCGTGGCCCCGGGTGGCCATGGCCACCATGTCGGCACCGCTGGACCGTTTGTGCTCAAGGATGGCTTCGGCGGGATCCTCGTGCGTCACCACGTGGGTCTCCACCTCGAATCCATCGTCACGCAGCTTTCCGGCCTCCTCCTCCAGATAGTTCCGGAGCTCGTCCAGCGCCTCTTCGCGCTGGGCCTCTTCCTGGGCGGCATGCGGAATGTAGGTGGACCCCAGAGGAATGCTCCGCTGGAACACGGTGAGGAGGGAGATCCGGGCATCCAGCACCCGGGCCAGCGACCTGGCGGCGGGAAGGATCACCGCCGACGCATCGGATCCGTCCAGGGGGATCAGGATCTCGTCGATCTCCGGCGGCGGCGCTGTCCGGTCCTCTTCTCGGGGGCGCCAGAGGAGGATGGGGCAGGGCCCGCTCCGGACGAGCCCGTCGGCCACGCTACCGATCCAGAGCCGTTCCAGCCGTCCCCGCCCGTGGGTGGTCATGACTACAAGGTCCGCCTCCACCTTGCGGATCCGCTCGTCCAGGGCGGCCACGGGCTGTCCCGCCAGCACCCGGGTGTGGATGGGGGCTGCCACGCCCTTCTCCCGAAGCTTGCTCTCCATATCGTCCAGGGAGCGCTTCGCCCGGACCCGCTCCTCTTCGAACCAACCCTTCACCGGCCCCTGATCGCTACTGGCGGGGCTCATGGCGGGAAGGGTGGGAACCACCGTCACCAGATGGAGTTCGGCCTCGTCCTTCCGGACGATCTCGAGGGCCAGAGGAAGGGCCGCCTCCGCAAACAGGGAACCGTCCAGGGGAACGAGGATCTTACGGTACATGCGCTGCTCCATGATTGAGGGTCGACGACCGCGGGCACGGGTGCCCCGCCGAGGGTCCGGAACTACCGCATACCGAAAGTCGGCCTCCAGGATCCTCCCGCCCGGATGCTTCCGTGACTCCTGAGAACCGGGACTCGACCCACCACGTCCTCCGATGGGTGGTCCTCTCGGTGGAGGCCCCCCCTCCGTCGGAGGCCATTCAGCTCGCAGAGGCGCTCCGTCGACTGGGCGCCCGGGCCCTGGACCGCCGCCAGGGACGGGCCATGGCGT
Source organism: Gemmatimonadota bacterium (assembly GCA_007129525.1). GTDB lineage: Bacteria > Gemmatimonadota > Gemmatimonadetes > Longimicrobiales > Gaopeijiaceae > PWLA01. The sequence goes on from SKVI01000310.1 coordinate 5,450, forward strand.
GGATTCCCGATCCCCCGTCCCCGGAAGAGCTTCTCCGCCAGGCGGAGCTCGCCGTTCGAACCCATACCTCTCTTACCGGGGCCAGGGTGCGTTGGCGGTGGTGCTCGTCCGCCGAAATGGAGCGGGAGTGGCGAGCTGGAAGCCGCCTGATCCGGACCGGCGCACGAACCCTCATTGCCAGCTCCGACGACGAGATCGAAGCTCCTCCGGATGGGGTCCTGGTCCGCCTCCGTCCGGGTCCGGCCTTCGGCGACGGGAGCCACCCCACCACCCGCAGTTCCGTGGCAATGCTGGAGCGCCTGGTAGACTCCGGCGACTGGATAGCCGACGTCGGCACGGGCTCCGGGGTCCTGGCCATTGCCGCAGCCCTCCTGGGCGCCGGCCGGGTGCTGGCCTTCGAATCCGACGAGATGGTGGCCAGGGTGGCGGAAGAAAACATTCGGTTGAACCGGGTTCAGGACGGGGTTCAGCTGCATCACCTGGAGGTCGGTCCTCAAGATCTCGCCTCCAGGGGACCCTTCCAGGGGATCGTGGCCAACCTCGAGCCCGGGATTCTCCTGCCGCTGGCGAAGGGCTTCCGTGCAGCTCTGGCGGACGACGGCGGGTGGCTGGTGGTCTCGGGAGTCCCTCGGGGAGAGCGGGCCGCGGTCCTTCATGGCCTGGAGGGACGCGGGCTCGAGCTGGACATGGAGGACCTTCACCAGGGGTGGTGGACCGGGGCCTTTCGGGCCTTCGGGGACACCCTGTGAGGAACGGTGAGAGCCCCGGCGTGTTGAAGGTCGTGGAGTGAGGTGAGGGGGACTGCCGGGACGACTCGCAATCCCGGCTCACCCTCACGCGCCGGATCCGCACCCCCCACGAGGGGATCCTTCCCCATCTGCACATCAATTGACAGGAGATGGAACGACCATGGACGTCCCCCCAGAAATCGCGTTCCGCGGCGTTGAGCCCACCGATACGCTCAAAGAGCGAATCCTTGACGGAATCGACGACCTCGAGGAGGTCCACGACCGCCTCGTAAGCTGCCGGGTCATGGTGGAAGACACCACGCCTGGCCGCTCGTCGGGGAAGATCTACCGGGTCCGGCTGGACATCGGAGTTCCGAACCGAACGGTGGTAGTGGATTTCAAGCCGGACGGCGGCAACGAGATCCGGGACGTGTATCAGGCCGTGAAGCAGGCCTTCGACATCGGACGGCGACGGCTGGATCAGATCCGCGAGCGTGACCGGGATCGCTCCCACGGCCGTGACCTTCCTCCTCACGGACGGGTCATCAAGCTCCTCACCACCGACACTGGCACCCAGTACGGATTTCTCCTCTCAGGAGACGGCCGGGAAATCTACTTTCACGAAAACGCGGTGACCGACGCCGACTACGACGACCTGGAGGTGGGCACCGAGGTCCGTTTCACCGAGCGCCGGGGCGACGAAGGGCCGCAGGCCAGCGCGGTGACGCCGCTGGATCCGGCGGAGGTCGGGCCTCGTCAGGAAAGCTCGGTTCCTCTCCGGAGCCCCGAGTCGGGGGACTGAACCTCCGGATCGCCGTGGTCAGGGCCCCGCGACACCTGGGGCCACTCTCCCCGATCCCAGAGCGTCCGGGCCCGGTGGAGGCCTTTCGGCGTTCCGATATCCAGACGGCCGCCGGCGGCAGGATAGGCCAGAACCACCTCGCGGCGAACCAGCCAGGCCAGGAATCCCCCCAGGGCGTCGGCACCGTGTCCGTCGGCGAGGTACCGGGACACCAACCCGCAGGCACGACGCGTCATGAAGTACAGGGGGAGTGCCGTGAGGGTCGAGGGTGGGTCCTCCGGCTTCTCGTGGAGCTCGATGATGCGGCCCTCGCCGTCCGTGAGCACCACCCCGCGATGCCGAAGGACCCGGGGGTCGGGCTCATCCACGACCGGGACCACCGCCGCCGCCTCTCTGCGGCGATCCAGGAGAGACGCGGGCCCCTCCGGGTCGAAGCGGACGAGAGTGTCCGAGGCCCCGACCAGCACGGAACCCTTCGGCGGGAAGCGCTCCAGCGCCAGCGCCAGGTCTCCCACGGCCCCCAGGCGGTGGGCCGGGTCCCTCGTCCCGTTGTCCACGAGACGGATGGGTGCATGTCTGCGATCCGGGTTCGCCCGGTTCTCTACCCAACGGCGAAACTGCGGTGCGTGCCGGGAGTTGGTGACCAGGACGATCCGGTCCAGGCGGAGCCCTCCGTCGAGCCAGGCCAGAAGGTGATCGAGCAGGGGCCGTCCCCCCACCGGCAGGAGTGCCTTGGGGCACTCTTCCGTCAACTCTCCCAGGCGGGTGCCGTACCCTGCCGCCAGGAGGACGGCGGACCAGCCCTTCCCCCGGCTACCCTTCGTCCTCACCGGCTTCCGGGTCGTCCCCGCTGGTGAGTTCCGTGAGGACCCGCTCGTGCACGTCCAGGGCGCGGCTGTCGTAGAGGACAAACCGGATCCGCCCCACCGAGTCCAGATCCGAAATCTCGTCCAGGACCGTGGCCAGCGCCACCCGGGCCGCCGCCTCCAGGGGATACCCGAAGGCGCCGGTGGAGATGGCCGGAAACGCCACCGTTTCGAGTCCGTTCTCTTCGGCCAGGGCCAGGGCCTCCCGGTAGCACGACGCCAGGAGTTCATCGGCGGGCTCGTCCTCGCCGTACACCGGACCGAGACAGTGGATGACGTGGGGATTGGGCAGATCGTGGCCCGAGGTGATGACGGCTTCGCCTGGCCGAATCGGCGCCATGGGACGGCACTCCTCCGCCAACCCCGGCCCGGCCGTCCGGTGGATCGCCCCCGCCACGCCCCCACCGATCTGGAGCTGGGCGTTGGCGGCGTTGACCACGGCGTCGAAGCCGTCCTGGGCGGCAATGTCACCGACGACGCACTCCAGGTCGACTCCGTCGAGCTGGACCCGGGTCTCCGTGCTCCTGATCATCCGATTCCTCCCGAGGCTTGGGTGAAGGGTGGCTTCGAGGGCCTTCCTGCCATGTCCCTACTCCGCACCCGGCGCCGGGCTCCGCCGCCCCTTGATTCGGACCTGGGCCCCTTCCACTTTGTAACGGCTTTGTGACTCAGCTTCGCGGTTCGCAACCGAACCACCCGGATGCCCCCGATTCCCACAATGCAAACTCCTCGTGAGTGAGACCCTGACCGCCCTCATTCCCATGGCCCTGGCGGCCATCGGGGGGCTCGGCATCTTCATGCTGGGCATGAAGTACATGTCCGAAGGAATGCAGGCGGTGGCGGGGAACTCGCTGCGGCGTCTCATCAGCCTGGTCACCGACAACCGGATCACCGCCACCGGGGCAGGCACGGCGGTGACCCTCCTGGTCCAGTCCTCCACCATCACCACCGTCATCGTGGTGGGCCTGGTGAACGCCGGCCTCATGCAGCTCCCGCAGGCCATGGGGGTGATCATGGGCGCCAACATCGGGACCACCATCACCGGGTGGATCCTGATCCTGAAGATTGGGGAGTACGGTCTTCCGATTCTGGGGGCGGCGGCTCTGGTCTACATCTTCAGCCGTCGCGACAAACCCCGCTTCATCGCCATGGCCGTCATGGGGCTGGGGATGATCTTCTTCGGGCTCGAGCTCATGAAGGAGGGGTTCGCGCCCATGCGCGACATCCCGGCCTTCGTCGAGGCCTTCGCCTGGTTCGAGGCGGACAGCTACGTGGGCGTGCTGAAGTGCGTGGTCCTGGGCGCCGTCTTCACCTTCCTCCTGCAGAGCAGCAGCGCCACCCTGGGCATCACCATCGGGCTGGCGAGCACCGGCGTCATTCCGTTCGCCACCGCCGCGGCCCTGGTGCTGGGAGAGAACATCGGCACCACCATCACCGTCATGATCGCCTCCATCGGCGCCAACACCAGCGCCAAGCGAACGGCCGCGGCCCACGTCCTGTTCAATATCTTCGGGGTGTTCTGGATCACCCTCATCTTTGCCTGGTACATCCAGCTCGTGGCGGGCCTGGTCCAGGGATTCCACGGAGCCGATCCGCTGACCCTCACCCTGGCCGACCTTGATGATCCAGTGCGGTACGCGGTGATCATGACGGCGGGGATCGCGCTCACACACACCCTCTTCAACGTTACGAACACCCTGCTGTTTCTTCCCTTTCTGGGTCCGTTCGCAAAGCTCCTTCGCAAGATCGTGCCCGATCCGGGGGTGAAGGAAGTTCGACACCTCAAGCACCTGGACGCCCGCGGATACGACGCCCCGGTCCTGGGGGTGGAGCAGAGCCGCGGCGAGGTGGTGCAGATGGGGCTGGGCACCGTCAAGATGATCGAGTGGATCCACCAGCTGGGATTCAACGGGCCCCGGGACGAACGTCTCATCCAGAAGACCTTCCACCGGGAGGAGGTGCTGGACAACGTCCAGCAGGAGATCATGGCCTTCCTCACCGACCTCCTGGACGCCACGGTCCCCTACTCCATCGCCGAAGAGGGCCGCAAACAGCTCCGGATCGCCCACGAGTATGAATCCATGAGTGACCGGCTGGCCAGCGTGCTCCGGGCCTACCTCAAGATGAAGGACCGGAAGCTGGAGCTGCCTGCCGACCAGCTGGCCGGGCTCCGGGAATTGCACGAGCTGGTGGCGGACTTCCTCCGGCAGGTGACCGACGCCTACCAGCGCAGAGAGGTGCTGAACGACGCCCAGGCCCAGACTCTGAACGCCGGCATCACACGCCGGATCAAGGAACTGCGAAACGACCACCTGCAGCGGATGACCGAGAGCCCCATCGACCCCACCCTGAGCATGCTCGTCACCGGGGTGCTCACCGACTACCGGCGGATCCGGGCCCACACCATGAACATCCACGAGGCCATGTCAGACGTGAGCGTCCCGGCCTGAGACGGCAGGGCCACGGGGCCTTCTACCGAGCGCCCTCCCGGTAGCCCTCCAGGAGCGCGCGCCAGCACGCCGACCATGGAGGGCTCTGCCACCGCTCCGGGCCCAGGATCTTGGCCCCGGACCGTTGGAGACGGGCCAGGTTTCTGCGTTGCCAGGCTCCGGGTCTGCGGATCCGACCCCGATCGAAGTCGATGAGGGTCACCTGCTCCTCGTCGACCAGGATGTTTCCGGCGGAGAGGTCGGCGTGATAGACCCCCGCCCGGTGGAACCGACGAAGCGTGGCACCAATCCGACGCCAGAGCGGGGGATGGGGGTTGCCTTCGGTCAGCTCTCGCCTGAGCGGCCGGCCCGGAACCCGCACCGTGATGATGTCCCCGGTATGGGTGAGCCCACGGGGCCAGTAGCCGGCGGCCACCGGCGGAGGAACCGGGAGCCCCTCCTGCCTCAATCGCCGAAGCAGCCTCAGTTCCCGAAAGGGGCGGCTTCGCCCGGCTCCCATTCGAAGATACCGATCCTCCACGATGCGGGCCGGGAAGCCCCCCCGTCGAAGGTGCCGAAGCACCCACTCCTCCGCACCCGCATCCACCACGTGCACCGTCCCACGGCCCTCGTGGGTGGCCACCACGTCGCCCCGGGCCAGCCAGTGGGCCGGATCGAAGGTCCGGGCCGCGGGTTCCGGCAGCCTTCGGGGATCATGGAGGATCACCCCGCCGGGGACGATCCTCCGCTGGAGGGGCTCATCCGACGCCATTGCCGCCGTCGGCCGGGTCGGGGACCCTCTCGAAGCGCAGGTCGCGCACCCGGTTGCCGGTGACCCGGAAGCCGTTCACCTCACCCCGGGCGTCACGGGTGAACTCCAGGAGTCGCATGTACCAGGCCTCGCCCCTGAAGCGGTCTCCGCCCAGGGGGACCAGGGCGGCATCGGGGTGCCGATGGTGGGTCAGCACCAGTCCGTCTCCCTCAAGCCCCACTCGGTAGAGGGCGTCCAGCTCGCGGCTGTAGTAGGCCCCCTGGTGGCTGCCGAGGGGATCGTCGGGTGTGGGGGAAGCAGCTTCCCCGGCGGACCCGCCGTCGCCCGTACCCCCTTCCCCACCCTGGTCCGCCACCCGGGGACGGGGATCCATGGCCTCCTCCAGGAAGATTTCCGCCACCCGGCGAGCCATCCCCCCGGAGTTGAAGCTGGACGCGTTGCCCATGACCACGACTCCGAACTCCTGGTCCGGGAAGTGAAGGAGCTGGCTCCGGAACCCGGCGTCGGCACCGCCATGTCCCACGGTCCGGAGGCCCCGGTAGCTCCCGACGCTGAGTCCCAGCCCGTAGCCCACGGTGTCGCCACCGGTCAGCACGGCGGGCGTCCGCATCTCTTCCCACAGAGGATCGTCGCCCACCTGGGGCTCCTCCATCTCGCCGATCCACCGGGCCAGGTCCTCGGCCGTGGTGAAGAGGCTTGTGGCCCCCTGATTGGCGTAGCTCAGCACGGCGTTCTGCCACCGCCCCTGCCCGGCGGGCCGGTACGAATAGGCCCGACCCGGCACCACATGGGTGTGATCGTCATGAACGTGGGTCCGGTTCATTCCCAGGGGCACGAAGACCCTCTCTTCCAGGAAGCGCCCGAACTCCATCTCCGCCACCCGCTCCACCACCTCGGCCAGGAGGGAATAGCCCATGTTGGAGTAGAGGTGCTCCCGACCCGGGTCGAAGTTGAGTTCCTCCTGCCGGGCCATGAGCGTCAGGATCTGGTCACGGGTAATGACATCGTCCAGGCGCCAGCCGGCCATGGCCAGCAGCTCCCACTGGTCCCTCACCCCGCTGGTGTGGGTCGCCAACTGCCGGAGGGTGATCCGGGCGCCCAGGTCGGGAAGCTCCGGGAGGTGGTCCCGGACGTCGTCATCCCAGGAGAGCTGACCCTCTCGGGCCAGGAGCGCCACCGCAAAGGCGGTGAACTGCTTCGAGACCGAGGCCACGTGGAAGGGAGTGGAGGGGGTCACCGCCGCCCGATACTCGAGCTGGGCCGAGCCGTAGCCCCGGGTAAAGACCGGTCTTCCGTCCCGCACCACCGCCACCGCGGCGCCGGGGCCATCGGGCTCGTCCCACTGGGCGAAGGCGGAGTCGACGGCCGCCGCCTGGGCGGGAGTCGTGGCCTGGGCCGCGGCCGGCATGGGCGGACCCATCGCCAGGACCAGGAGGAACACCAGGAGGAGGACCGCTGGCACCCCCCGGCGACAGGGCAAAGCAGGTTGGGTTCTCATGGCATGAGCGTGGAACATGGATTCGTCTCCGAAGCGGTGTTCAGCACCCGGACTCACATGATCGGGGGCGCAAGGGGCCCCAACAGCTCGGGCGCTGTGTCCCGACGGGGGAGGGCATCTGCCAAAAAAATCCGGTTCCGCGGCCCGTGGGTCAAGGCAGGGCGATGGAAACCGGAGTGACGAGGATGGCCCGGTCTCCCAGGCCTCCCCTCGCCTCGTCCCCCATGACCCCTGGCGGCCGGTATCCGGCCATGGGCATCAGGTGCGATGGCCGCTGGTACACCGCATCCCCCACCAGCTCCCACGGCCTCAGGTGCTCCTCGGTCACCTGCAGCGAGAAGGCCTCCACTCCGGCCTCCACCTGCAAATCCAGAATCAACGGCCCCTCGGGAATCCCCTGATGCAGAATCCGGGTCACCGGTCTCCTGGCTCCCGGAGTACCGGCCTGCGCGGTGGGAAGCCGCTCTCCCCCCAGCGCCGTGGGCACGACGCCCTCCCCTTCCGGCACCTCTATCCTGAGCGCTTCGGCTCCCACCCTGGAGACGATGGCCAGACGCATGGTTCGTCGGCCCTGCCCGTCGGGACCCTCGATGCCCAGAACCCGGACGGCGGGCGCCGGGACCGGGACCGTCGGAGCCGGGGCGCTCCGGTGATCGTCCGGCAGACCGTAGACCGGGGGCGGCGCACCGTAGAGGAGGGGAGCGATCTGCGACTCCACCCACTCCCGACCGGGATCGTCACGGGCGATCCAGTGCGCTCGCAAGTCGTCCTCCACCGGATCGTCCGGCGGGTCGGCGGGCTCCATTTCGTGGAGGATGTCGCCCAGGGTAGGGAGGGGGTGAGGGAGAGGGGGACCGGGCTCCGGCAGCACCGGCACGGTGTCCAGCAACGGAGGCGAGGGGGCCGGTTCAACCTCCAGCTCCATGCCCGACCGCTCAAGACCGTAGATGAGGGTCGATGGGAGGGGACGGTCGGGGGACGGCCCCCCGAACCAGATTCCCCCCACCAGAAACACCAACGCCGCGCCTGCCGACATCACAGGGACCCACCACCGATTTGGAGTACCCATGGTGTCCAGGAGAGGAAGAAGGCAAACGAGCGTCACCACCACCAGCACCCCCAGGACCGACGCCATCCTGAAGCTCATGGCCACCCAGAGGAGCTCAATGACGGGCACCAGGAAGGCCAGGACCGGGAGGGCGAGAAGGACCCCGATGACCCAGACCCAGGCACTGGGAACCTCTCCGGCCTTCGGGCCGCCGGCCACCGCCGACACCCCCGCCGCCAGAACCCCCGCTGCAGCCGGACCCACCAGCACCATGGCCGCCAGAGGAATCGTTACCCCCAACGCCACTCCCCCCAGCACCGGAACCAGGAGGGCGCCGGCGGCGAGGCCCGGTAGACTGAACCAGTGCCGCAACCACCCGAAGACGGCCGCCACCAGAGCCAGCGCGCCGGCGGTCAACGAGAGCATGTACCAGCCCTCGCCGTAGAAGGCCGGCGTCAGGTAGCCGAACTCCGGATGGAACCGGGGCAGCCACTGCATCGCGGCCCACCCCATCGCCGCCGCCCCCAGTCCGCAGATGGTGGCGGCCAGCAGACCAACACCTATGGCCGGGAACGCCATTCCGCGCCCCAGGCCCACCATCATGACAAGGAGCCAGAGGAGCCCGACCCCGGCTGCAGCCGCAGAAATCCAGTCCAGGGAGAGGTCCACCAGTCCCATGCCCGGCAGGACAAAGTGCGCCCGGTCCGGTGCGTCCACCTGGCTCAGGTCACGGTGGCCCAACTCCCGGATCAGGGCCAGAACCCGCATCCCGTGGTGCTGAAGGGTCGCCTCCCGGACGTTGGCCGGGGTGTCGGTGGCCTGGTGATAGACCCGGGCGTCTCCGATCGCCGCAAAGTTCAACCCCTGGACCCCGGCCTCCCGGAAGACCGTGTAGTCGGTGTGGTTGGGCATTCGCCGGTACACTTCCACCGAGAGGGAGTGGGCCATGGGCCGGGGGTCCGCCGTGGCCATGGCCTGCACCACCCACCCGTTCTCAGGACCGGTCTCGAACATGATGGAGGGGCCGCCCCCACCGCGCATTTCCACGTTCAGCACCAGGGCCACGTCGTCCATCCAGGGGTGGGCCTCCACAAAGGCCCGGGCCCCCAGGAGTCCGGCCTCCTCCCCGTCGGTCAGGAGCACGATGAGGTCGTTGGCCAGCGGCGAGCCGGCCTGCAGGGCCCGGAGCACTTCCAGGACGGCCACCACCCCCACTCCGTCGTCGGCAGCAGCGGGGGAGTGGGGGACCCCGTCGTAGTGGGCCATGAGGAGGACGGCCCCACTGGAAGAGCTTCCCGGGATCCTGGCCATGACGTTGCGGACGGTGGCCGCGTGCACCGACTGGCCGCTTCGAAACGTAGAGAGGGAGGTCTGCACCTGGGGCTCCAGATCCAGCTCCCACAGGCTGTCCTCAATGAACTCACGGACCCGGGTGTGCTCCGGCGCCCCGAGGGGCCGGGGGTTTCGGGCCAACTCCACGAGATGTGTCATGGCCCGGCCCGAGGAGAAGACGGTGTCCGGGGCGTTGGCCGGCGCCGGGGCAGGGAGGGTGCGTTCGGAGCTCGACCCCCAGGCGCCCACCAGGAGGACCAGGGCCGCGGCCAGGGCCGGAAGCCAACGCGCCACCGGTCCAGGGGAGCCGTCCTCGTGTTCAGAGAAGCCGTCCTCGTCCTGAGGCTCAGCTATGCCCAGTTCTTCGTCGGAGGGCAGCTCGGGCAAATCCCGTTCGGGCATCAGGGCATCTCGGAAATGGGGGGACTGGAGCGGAACACCTGGAAGGTCAGTTGAGCTGAGGAAGTTCCACCGGCTGGAGCCCCGTGCCATACTCCTGGTTGATGACGTCCACCAGCTCGTTGGTGATCAGTCGGTGCGTCAGGGCGCTGGGATGCACCCCGTCCAGGCTGAAGATCGGACCGAAGAGCTCGGTGGGGGCCGCCAGGTTCGGAAAGGGTGGAATGAGCCCCTGCTGCGAAAGCTGGGCGAAGATGGGATTCGGGTCCAGATAGGCCCAGCCCCGTGCCTGCGCCTGAGCCTCCAGTGCCTGATTGTAGCCCGCTACCGTCGTCACCAGGGTCTGGATCTCCTGGCCTGAGAG
>SKVI01000012.1 GCA_007129525.1 Gemmatimonadota bacterium
CCCGTGGGCTCAAGGGGTTCGCGCCTCCAACCAGGTCGACTCGAAACGGCGGATCACCTCTCCGGCGGGCTCGATGGACGAGATCCCCGCGACGCTTTTTCCCGCCTGCCAGTACTCCCGCTTTGCCCACTCGTCCAGCGACGTCTTCTTGAGGGTCCAGAGTGATCTCAGACCAAACCAGGTCCGAGCCAGGTGCTTGGTCTTTCGCCACTGGAGGAGACGGCGGGCGATGGGTCCTACCTTGGTACCGGCTGCCTCCACGTATGGAGTCCGGATTACGGCCACCGGCACCCCGGTGATCCGCTCGGTCCAGACGATGTCGTCCTCGTCCGCCTCCAGAATCGCTTTCTTGTAGGGCATGGAGGCCCGACACTCCGGGGTGGCGATGAACCGCGTTCCCATCTGGACGCCGTCATAGCCCATTTCCATGGCCCGGAGGAAGTCGGACTCCCCTCCCACCCCACCGGCGCAGACCACGGGGAGGCCCAGGTCCGCCACCTGATCCAAAAGCTCTTCCGGACCCAGTTCTCCGGGGTGCCCTCCGGCCCGACGGTTGACGGCGATGAGGCCATCCACGCCCGACTCGACTCCCTTCTCGGCCCACTTCCGTTCGGTCACGTCGTGATAGACCTTTCCGCCCACGGCGTGGACCCGTTCCACCACCCAGTCCGGTTTTCCCAGGGAGGTGACGAAGAACCGTATCCCTTCCTCGAGTGCCACGTCGATCCACCCTTCCATTCGCCTCCGGTAGGTCCGGGATGACGATTCGATCAGGGCGTTCATCCCGATGGGCCGGCCCCCGGCCAACTCCATGGTTCGGCGAATCCCCTCTCGGAAGCCGTAGCCGTGCACGTAGGTGAGGGAGATGGGCTGGACGATGCCGATGCCGCCGGCATGGGAGGCGGCCCCCACGAGCTCGGGGTTCGAGCAGGGGTACATGGCGCCGCAGATGAGGGGGATCCGGATACCGGCGTCCCTGGTCAGGCGGGTGCCCACGTCCCGGGATGTGTCAGGTCGGCTCATCGGATGCGGCCCAGACGCCAGAGGGCTCGCACGCGGGCGACCTCCCGGCCGTCCTGGTCCCGGATAGTCGATTCCACCCAGGTTTCCCCGGTGTCGTCCGGATCCAGCAACGCCTCGCCCGGCTCCGTCCAGCGGGCTTCGGCCTCAAGCCGTCCCCGGGCCTTGGCCAGATACTCGGTATCCAGACGAACCACGATTCCCCGGATCCCATCGGGGATCCCCGTGAGGGTGGCCAGGCCGCCCGCCAGCTCTCCCAGGTTCGTGAGGGCCACCGCGTGGATGGATCCCAGGTGGTTCCGAATCCTTCGCCGGTCGCGCAGCGTGACCCGGGCGTGGCCCGGCTCCAGCGACTGGACCCGGGCTCCCAGCGTTCCCGAGTAGGGAACCCGTCGGGCCAGAATCCAGGAGAAGAGGGCGCGGCCACCCGGAAGCCCCGACAGACGGGTCCAGAGGCGAAGGAGGCGCGAGCCGGGTGCTGCGGAGGAAGTGGCCATCCGGGCAAGATCCGCTGGGGGCGGTCAATAGGCAAGCCATAGATTACGGTGCCTTCTGCTCGGTGGCGGCTGCCAGGTTCTCGGACCGGCGCGGAGAGACTCGCTTCTCCTCAGGAAACCCTGCCCCTCACGACCTCGTCGGCCGGATCCCCAGCAGCCGATTGACCGATCCGGTCCGGATCCAGAGGCGGGCACCGCTCACGCTGGTGGAACCGGGCATCGGGAGTGGCGGTCATCCATGGGCCGTCACCGATATTCCCGATGTCCAGGGCCTCGACTCCCCACGGCGTCGTGACGGATCCGGTACATGGAACTCCCCAGGTCTGGGCGAACCGGTGGAGAAGGACCGGATCCCTTCCAACCGGGGCGCCGAGGAAGACGGCACGGGCTCCCGGGTTCATGAGGGGAGCCAACTCCGCGAATCGCGGTCTGAACTCTTCGAAGGTTCTGAGGTTCACTCGGGATCGCCCGAACTCGAGGGCCAGGAGCGTCCAGTCGTCGGAAGGATCTGTCTCGGAGGAGCCGGGATGGGAGTCAATGGCGGCGGAACCAGAGGTGCCTGACAGGTGGACGCCGTGGCTCGCAGCCTGCACGAGCAGGAGGTCGATGCCCCGGGATTTCACTGAGCTCCGGACGGAGGCCACGAAGTCCTCGACGTCGAGAAACTCCAGCAGGCGAGCGTGGCTCCGGGACCGGACGTCCTGGCGGAGGCGGTTCAGGAGCTCCTGGGCGGCTTCCGTCCGCCCACGATTCGGGTTCGGGTCCTGAAGGCTCGTTGCGAAGATGTCCATGGTGATCTTCCCCTGATGGAACGCACGGCTGGGTCGCCGGGGCGCCACCCGGGATGGGAGGCGGATGTGGCCCGGAGGCCCTTCACCTGCTGATGCGTCTTTTCAGGGGCGAATGCGCCGTCGGCCTCGCAGCGGAGGGATTCGGTCCCGGGCTGGAGGGAGTCGGATCCCTGCCGGAGGGAGTCGGCTCTCCGCTACCAGGCCACCCTCACCGAGAGGCCGGCGCCGCCGTCAGGATGGGGTGCCAGCGCCGGTGAGACGGAGACCGACAGGGCGGAGGAAGAGCTCTGTGCTTCCGCTTCCTCCTGCTCCCGGTAGCGCTCGGGTGAGGCTTGTGCCGTCCGCCGAAGGGCCGCATAGCCGGAGAGGGCGCCGGCCGCGCCCGCGGCCACGTTCAGCCAGCCGGCTGCCGTGGCGGATTCCCCGTGCCGGAGGCCCCAGGCGCCGAGCCCGGCGCCGGCCATGCCGGAGGCCACCCCCAGCCAACCGCGGAAGGTCGTGGAGTTCTGGTTGCGGGCACCCACTACGTTGATCCCGGTCATGAGACCGTTCAGGCCGACGGCGCCCACACTTGCCAGCGAGTAGTCGGAGAAGGGATAGTCGGCGGGTTCGGGTTCGGTTGGGGGACATGGCCAGCCCATCATTCCGCCATTGCCGCAGTAGGCCGGCTGGATCCGGGCGGCCTCCTCGAGGGACAGCCCCACCGAGGCCAACCACTCCGCGAGCCCCGGTTCGTCGGCCAGTTCCGGCACCCGGGCGAAGTTCCGCCCTTCGGCGATCCGCGTCACGATGGAGTCGGCTCCGGAGCGGTGGAGCAGATAGCCTACGGCGCAGTGCACGCCCCGGTCGTCCACGAAGACCGGCACCTTGGCGTGCGGATACGCCAGGTTACGGGGAAAGATGCCTCGTTCCCGGTACTCCCGGAGCACCTCCACCTGCCGGTGTCGGGCCGCCCTCACCTCTTCCGGAAGGTGACTTGTCGGGGCGGATCGGAGCTCCTCTTCCACCCTCTCGAGGTGGGCCCGGATGCGGGAGCGCTCGGCGGCGACCAGCTCCGGGGCCTGTTGGCCGTCATCCAGTCCGTAGGGCTCGTAGTGGGAACTCGTGGGGGTTTCGGCCCGAACCCCATCCGTGGCTCCCGGGTCCTCCGACGCCTCGCCCTCCGGCAGGAACAGGGCGGCGGCCAGGAGCAGGACGCTCAGGAAGAGTGCGACGGCGACCCGCGCGGCTCGGGACGTAGAGGCGAACATGGCGAAAGCTCCGGGGAACGGGTTGGAGTCGGTGGCGTCATCCGAAGAACGAACCGGAGGGCGAAATTGTGACGACGGCAGGCCGACGCGTCAGCGACAACCCGGCGAGCACCCGGGACGGTCGGGTCGCATCTCCCCCGCGTTTCCGATCAGGGTTGCCCGCGTGACCGACGACGATCCAAGAAAAACGGGGCCCCGGGGACGCTTCCCCGGAGCCCCGCGCCACCACTCTGAGTGGTTACCTGCGATGGTTCGCCCTGTCTACCGTGGCTGCTGCTCCTGCATTTCGGCGAAGATCTCCTCGAGTCGGTCCATGATCTCGCCGGCCTCCGAGTCGATCTCGATCATCTTGGTGCGGCGGGCCTCCTCGAACTCGTCGATGGGACCGCGAATGTCGGGGCGCTCCAGGACGTCCTGCTGCAGCGCCTGCAGCTCGGCCTCGATGCCCTGGGCCTCCATGCCGATTTCCTGGGCGCGTTCGTCGTCACCGGCCTCCTGGGCGGCCATGAACTCGGCCTCGAGCTGTTCCATCCGCTCGAAGAGCTCGGGACTCTCGTCCCTCATGGCCGTCTCGACCTGGTCCTGAATCTGTTCCAGCTGACTCGAAAGGGCCTCGTCCTGCATCGCTTCCTGCTCGACGGGCGCGAGACGCTGCTGCAGTTCCTGGGCTTCCGTCATCAGCGCCATGGCCTCGGGATCCATCTGCTGCTGTTGCTGTTGCGGCTGCTCCGGCGCCGGCTGCTCGGCACCCGTCTCCGGAGGCGGCATGTCCGGGTCGGTGTCCCCGTTGCACGCCGTGATGCCGAAGGCGGCGATGAGGGCCATTGCGGCGATTGTCTTGCTTTTCATGTGAACGTCCATCCGTGTAGGGCTCATGCTCTGGCACCACCGTCGCCGATGAATGCCCAGACCAGGAAACGTAAACGTGGGCCGGTCTTTCGTTCCCGGGGTCGCCGATGCGGCCGGGCCAGGTTGCGCGACTCCGGGTCGACGGCTCGAGCGAACTTGA
>SKVI01000061.1 GCA_007129525.1 Gemmatimonadota bacterium
TCACGGATGATCCGGGCCGACATGGTCCACGCCATCTCGTGCACGGGGGCCAACCTGGAGGAGGACGTCTTCAACCTCCTGGGGCACGACGAGTACGAGGTGATCTCCGACTGGCGGGCCCTCTCAGCGGCGGACGAGGTGGCTCTCTACCGTCGCGGAATGAATCGGGTCACCGATACGTGCATCCCGGAAGACATCATGCGGCACCTGGAGGCCCGCCTTCTGGAGCGGTGGCGGAAGGCGTGCGAGGAGGGGACCCGGAAGTTCCCCTTCGAATATCTGTACGACGTGCTGGGCTCCGGCGAACTGGACGAGCACTTCCAGGTGGACCCCGAGGAGTCCTGGCTGTTGGCCGCCCGGGAGAAGGGCATTCCGGTCTACTCGCCGGGATGGGAGGACTCCACCACCGGGCAGATGTTCGCCGCCAACGTCCTCACCGGAACGATTCCCCATCACCAGTGCTGCCGGAGCGGCACCGAACAGTTCTCCCATCTCATCGAGTGGTACCTGGCCAACCACGGCGCCGAGGAGGGCGTGCCGTCGGTGGGATTCTTCCAGATTGGAGGGGGGATCGCCGGCGACTTCGCCATCTGCGCGGTGCCCAGCATCATCCAGGACATGCGACAGGAGGTTCCCTTCTGGGGGTACTTCTGCCAGATCACCGATGCCGAGGTTTCCTACGGGGGCTACTCCGGAGCCGTGCCCAACGAGAAGATCACCTGGGGGAAGCTGGACGCCGACACCCCCCGCTTCCACATCAAGTCCGACGCCAGCATCGTGGCTCCCCTGATTTTCGGCTACGTGCTGGGAGACTGACGCCCCACGTTTCGATCGGGCCTCTACCGCCCCGTCGCCTCCAGGATGGCGCCGAGCCGTTCGGCCTGGTGTGACGGGATCTCGGACCGGAGTCCGCTGCGACCCACCATCCCCCGGCCCAGGAGGGTCCCCCGGTAGTAGAGGGCGATGGGGCCCGCCGGCAGGTCTCCGGGCTCCAGCGACTCGCCCTCCAGGAGACGCGCGAGCTCCCGGCTGTCCAGCTCCCGGCGCCGCTGCCCCCCCACCGCTTCCTGGAACCGGTTGAGGAACTGGTTGGTGGGGGTCTCCTTGCCGCCTCCCGCCGCCCGGAAGGCCCGGAGCCCCAGGCAGACCACGCGCCAGTGCCCCCGGGGCGCTGCGCCATCGGGGCCCCGCCACGTCTCCACCGGCCACCGTCCGGCGGTCTGGACCCACACGTTCTTCTTCCGAACCATCCACCCCAGCGACTCGAGCTGCCGGGCGTCGAACCCGTACTCGTTCCGGAGAAGGGCTTCCACCCTCCCGATCCGCTCCCTGGCCTCCTCCGGATCCTCCCCGGGAAAGGCAGGGGGGACGACCGACCAGCCGGAGTCGCGCCCGCCGTTGTCCAGGCGCCGCAGCCGGGCCATGAACATTCCTCCCGAGTCCAGGTGCTGCGGGTAGACCCGCCAGGCTCGTCTCAGCTCGGGGGCGTACCGCTCGTCACCCCAGCGGGTGAGTCCCGGCGCGTGGGGAACCGCCAGGGCGATGGGCTCCAGCTCCACCGGCTCGTCGGCCAGCACCCGGTTCACCACCGCCTCGTTCTCCTCTGGCGCGTAGGTGCAGGTGGAGTACACCACCGTTCCGCCGGGACGAGTCAGGTGAATGGCTCGACGCAGAAGGGCCTCCTGGAGGCCGGTGACGTAGCGCTGGAAGTCGGCGGTACGAGCGGGCAGACGCCCCTCCTGACGGCGGAAATTCCCCTCCGCCGAGCAGGGGGCGTCCACCAGGACCCGATCGAAGGAGGCGCCGCCGGGGAGCTCCCGGCCGTCGGCTGCCACCACCAGGACGTTGGTGTGCCCGAGCCGGAAGATGTTGCCCATGAGACCCCGGAGCCGCTTCTCCTTGGGGTCCACGGCCACCAGGGGGCCCTGGTCGTCCATGAGTTCGGCCAGGTGGGCGGTCTTGCCCCCGGGAGCGGCGCAGAGATCCAGGACCCGGTCCCCCGGCTCCGGCGCCAGCGCCAGGGAGGGAAGGGCCATCACCGCTTGCTGGACGTGGAAGAGGCCCAGCCAGTGCTCCAGGGTCTGGGCCACCGAGGCGGGTCCGTCCACCACCTGAAGGTAGTCTTCGAGTCCCGGGACCCCTTCCAACCGGAAGCCCCGTTCCCGCAGTCGGGCCGCCAGTGGATCCACTCCGATGAAGCCGCGCCGCACCCGCAGCGTCACGGGCTCGGGCGAATGGTTCGCCTCGAGAAAGGCGGACCATTCGGACACCACCCCCCGGTACCGTGCAAGCCCGCCGGCCGGGTCCCCGGTCCCGGCTTCAGCCATCAGCCGTCGTCAGACGATGCTCCATCGTCGGGGGAGATGGCGTCGGTGGGGATCAGCAGCACGCTGGCGCTGGCCCGCCGCACCACCTGCCGGCTCTCGCTTCCCATGACGATCTCCGGGAGCACGCCGCGGCCGTGGGTTCCCATGACCACCATGTTGTGCGACTCCCGTCCTCCCTCGCCGAGGATCTCCTCGTAGGGTATCCCGAGGCGCACCTGCGTCTTCACCTCGAGGGAGTCGTCGGGATTCAGCTCCCGGGCCAGGGCCTCGAGGCGCGTCAGGGCCTCCTGGCGGCCCTCCTGGGCGTCCACGGGGAGGACGTGGAGAAGGGTGAAGTTCGATACCCCGTGAGCGGCCAGGGCCTTGAGCCAGGGCATGGCCCGTCCGGCGGCATTGGAGAAGTCGGTGGGATGAATCACGCGTGTCGGGAGCGCCCCGGAGCGAAGTTCGAGGGCCGCCTCCGGATCGGGCCGGTTGGCCTCGATGCGCTGCAGCAGGACCGGACGGCTTGCCCGCCTCACCAGCTCCCAGGCCACGCTGCCCACGAAGGCCTCCCGGATCCGGGTGTGGCTCCTGGAGCCGGCCAGAATGATGTCGGGCGCCCGCTCATCCGCCAGTCGGGTCAGTTCGGTGGCCGGGCTCCCGGAGGGGACCTCGACCCGCACTTCGAAGCCTTCCTTCCGCAACCGATCGGCCAGTCCGTTCAGTCGTTCGCGCAGTTTCTCGATCTCTCTGAGCGACGCCGAGACCGGCTCCCGGATGGGTCGGGTCACGTGCGCCAGAATGATCTCCTGGGTGCCGAGCTCCCGGAGGCCCGGGATGGAAGAGACAAGGGCCTCGGTGGCGGGAGACAGGTCCATGGCCACCAGTACGCGTTCGAACATTTGAACTCCTCTCGAGGAAGGGATCTCTTGTGGTCTGAAGTCGGCAATCGAAGTGTCGGGGCACTTGCCAGATCCGGAGCGAGGTGGGATCATCAAGAACTATCACTTCCACACCCCGGCTCCCGATCCCGCACCGTGCGGCACCATTCGGGAACGTCCTGAGAACATTAGAGGTTATCGCCTCGGCAGGGTGGAATCCAGTCCTCCTGGCCGAAGAGATCATTTTTCCACCTCGTGAGCCTGCCTACCGTGAGCCCCCCGATGTCTCGATTCAATGGTTCCATTCGCCCCGCCATCTTCCCGTTTCTGGCGTGCTTAGCCCTTCTGGCTGGCTGCGACAACGACACGGCGCCCGAGCTGGGCCAGTTCGCCGGCACCTACGCCTACACCGCATTCTCCACGGCCGGACCGGCCGTGACGCTGAACGGCACCCTCGAGATCACCGACGTGGATTCGAGCCGGGGGACGGCGGGGGTTTCGCTTGAGGCCGAGGGCCAGTGGGCCGGGGTGGCGATCCAGATTTCCTTCGACCCCGGCGCCCGGGCCTTCCTCGATTCCGAGGGAGGGGTGCTGATCCAGGAGGAGGGGAGCGCCGGCGTGGGTGTGGGTGGAGGCGAGACGGCTCCCTTCCAGATCACGCATTCCGGTGCCCTCTCCGACGGTGGAGAGATTCAGGGAACCTTCAGCCTCCAGATCGAGGGCCGGGGCACGACGGAGGGTGAGTTCACCGCCACCCGCGACCCCTGAAGGTGCCCTGTCAGGTACAGCCCGCCCGAGGGCCGCTATGCGCTGGGCATCTCGGGGGGATTCCGGCAGCCGTCTACCCCGGTGGCCGCCGGTAGAACTGAACGCCGCCGCTGATCCCGCCGGCGAAGAGGTGGGCCACGCCGTCGCCGAAGATCTCGGCAAAGGTGGGGGTGGAGTTGCGGTGCAGGCGTAGCCGGAACGTCTCGTCCCGCTCCCAGCGCGGCGCGTCGGCAGAACCCCGGTTCCGGAAGAGGAAGAGCTGGCCGTCTTCCGAGCCCACCACCAGCTCCAGCCGCCCGTCGCCGTCCAGGTCCACGAAGGTGGGTGCACTCCGCCGGCCCACGTCGATGTCCTGAAAGGTGTCGGACACCAGTTCAAAGCGGGGCGCCTCGGCGGTACCCACGTTGCGGTAGTGGCTGAGCTGTCCGTTGGACTTCCCCACCAGCAGGTCCAGCAACCCGTTTCCGTTCAGGTCGGCCAGCGCCGGCACGGTGTGGCTTCCCCGGGTCAGCTCCACCGTGAGCTCGGGCTCGGCCTCGAAGGCGAAACTCTCTCCCTCACCGGTGTGGCGGTAGAAGTGCACTCCTTCGTTCCAGGTACCCA
>SKVI01000125.1 GCA_007129525.1 Gemmatimonadota bacterium
GACTACTCCACCATCCAGGACTTCGCCAAGTACCCTGAGATCCGGTTCCTGGATCGGCATCCCTACTTCCCGGCCTTCTTGCTGGCGGTGGCCTGCTATCTCATCGGCGGATGGCCGGGGCTCTTCGTGGGCTTCTTCCTGAGCACCGTGATCCTCTACCACGGCGTCTTTGCCATCAACTCGGTGGCGCACGTGGTGGGCAAGCAGCGGTACGTGACGGCTGACGATTCACGAAACAACTGGTGGCTGGCCCTCATCACCCTGGGTGAGGGGTGGCACAACAACCACCATCACTACCAGAGCTCCACCCGCCAGGGATTCTACTGGTGGGAGGTCGATATCAGCTACTACGTGCTGAAGGTGCTCTCGTGGCTGGGGCTGGTCTGGGACCTGAGGGCACCGCCCAGGGCCGTGGTGGAAGGGGAACAGCGGCTGGGCAGGAAGGTGGTGGAGCGGGTGGCCGAGGAGGTGGCCGGGTCGTTCCAGATCGAGGTGATGGCCCGGGAGATCCAGGAGGCATGGGCTGCCAACAAGCCCGACATGGATGAGTTTCGGGCCCGGGTCGGGCAGCGGCGGGACGATGCCGCCGCCTACCTCCGGGAGCTCCAACTCCCCCACGTCCCCACCATGGAGGAGATCCGGCACCGGCTGAAGGAGCGCTACCACGACAGTCCGTCGCTGGACGAGATTGCCGAGCGGGCTCAGGAGATCGTTCTGGAACGTCTGTCCGTGGCTTTGAACCTGGAGGGCCCCCAGCCCAGCGCCGGATGAGACCGGGCGGCGGGCGTCCGCGACTCCAGAGCGGGGTGCGGCGCTACTCCACGATGTAGGCGATGGCCCGGGCCGCCTGCTCCAGCGTCTCCACGGTGAGGTCTGCCTGTGCGTCCAGCTCCTTGAGGGCGTGGATGAACTCCGGCGGCCGCACCAGGATCAGCGGAATGCCGTGGGCGACAGCCGCACCGGCGTCGGATGCGGTGTTCCACTGCCGGTATTTCTCGGTGAAGCACGCCACCGCCAGGTCAGCGGTCCGCAGGTGGACCCGGGTGCGAAGAGTGTTCACCGAGGCACCCATGAGGTCCCGGTAGCGCTCGTTGGGCTGCTTGCCCAGAATCAACTCTCCGATGTCGTCGGAACGGTCGTGCTCCTCCTGGGGACCCACGAACGCGGCTTCGATTTCGAGGTCATGGAGGGCGGCGCGCAACTCGTCGCGCCAGTCCGAGTGGATTTCTCCGGCCAGATAGATGGTCAGTTCCGTCATCGGTGTCCTGGGTTGGATAGAGGGTTCTCTGGAGTTCGAATCGTTCGGGCGCTCCACTGCGGCCGTGGCGGCCGTCCGATGGAGCGGCGCCGGGTTCCGCCGGGCCCATCCCTCCACCCTGAACCCGGGGGGCGAGTTCCGGTCCTGCGGGGGCGGGTCAGAAGCTCAGGTTCATCAGGGGCAGGATCCGGAAGGGAGACGGGTTGTTCGCCGCCCGGTTCACCAGTCCGAGCTGGACGCCCCGGAGATGATCGGTCCAGTTGACGAGAGCCACCGAGAGCCCGACCTGGAGGCCGGATCGCTGAAGCGCGGCGGCGGAGACGCCCCGCAGCTCGTCGACCTCGATCCATCCGCCGGCGGTGACGCCCCGGGCCGCAGGCCCCACCACCCGGTAGCCCCCGGCGGTGACTCCCGCCACGCCCCGGAACTCGCAGGGTTCGTCAGGGAGCTCGAAGCGGTCGTCACCCCGACCGCCCTCCACTGATCCCAGGGAGAGCTGTATCCCCCGCATGGAGCACCCGGCGACCAGCGCCGCGCCTCCCACCTGAACTCCCACCATGCGCCCCGCTGCCACCCCCGCCAGCCCGCTCGCCTGGAGGCCCCGTGCGTCGCCGCCGCTCACGGTGGCCAGGCCCCCGACCTGCACCCCCTGGAGGCCGGTGCTCCCGATGACGGCCAGACCCGCTGCCTGGATCCCCTTCAGAGAGCCGTCCCCGATGGTGGCGAGGCCGCCCAGTTGAACCCCCTGCACGGGACCTCCGGCGATGGCGGCGAGTCCGCCCACCTGCAGGCCCCGGGCCTCGCCCCCTGCCACGGCACCCAGGCCGGCCAGCTGTCCGCCCACGATCCCTTCGCCTGCGATGGAGCCGCCCAGGGAGAGCTGCAGCCCCCGGCTCGTTCCGCCGACGACGGCGCCGAGCCCTCCCACCTGGAGGCCCAGGATGTCGCCTCCCGAGATAGCCGCAACGCCTGCGCCCTGTAGGCCTTGCACTGCGTCTCCCCCGATGGCCGCCAGCCCGCCTGCGTGGATTCCGGAGAGAGATTCCTCGCCCACCACGACGCCCAGGCCCAGCCCCAGCCCCTCCAGCCTGCCGGCCTGGGGAGCCAGTCCCGCGCTGAGCCCCCGGACCCTACCGCCCACTCCGTCGGGATCGGCTCGCCAGAGGGTGAGGTCCAATCCGGTGACCGAGTCCAGGTGCCGGTCCGACCAGTTGACCCTGAGGCCCGTGACCCGGGGGACGTGGCCGATGGCCACCCCCACATCACCCACCATGAGCCTGAGCCCCCTGTCGCCGGCACGAGGGTCCGCGTCCTGTGCGGCGATCCCGATGGGCGCCAGCGGTCCCGCCAGCAGGAGGGCAGTCACGAAACTCAGGGTGTGGTCGCGGATCATGGATGGAGACGGGGAGAGGGGGGAGTGCCCGGGGCCGGCGGGATGATCCCCGTCAGGTGGCGACGCGGCCGGGGACTTCCAGTTGGGATCTGCCGTGCGTCCGGTGTTGATTCTCCCCGATGTTACGCCTGAATGAGGCGGTTGAAAAGGACGCGCCGGTCGGGTGCACCCCACCCCCGACCGACGGACTCCGGCTCGGGGCGCCTTGCTTTGACCCCCGGGGCCGGGTCATCCTACCGCGTCTCAGCCGCACAACCTTCGGGGAGGCTCGGCCTCCTCCCAGCGCTCACCTCATCAGGGACGGTACATGGCAGAGGTCCTCCGTCAGATTGCCAGTCAGCTCGAGGAATGGGTATGGGTTTCGGGAATCGACGTGGGGGAGGAGACGATCCCCTACGTGGTCATCCTGCTGCTGGGGGCAGGTCTCTACTTTACCCTGCGGCTCGCCGTCATCCAGATCTGGGCCTTTGGCCACGGCCTGGCGGTGGTCACGGGGCGCTACGACGATCCCGACGACGAGGGCGATGTCTCGCACTTCGAGGCCCTCTCCACGGCCCTGTCCGCCACGGTGGGAATCGGGAACATCGCCGGTGTGGCCATCGCCATTCACTGGGGCGGTCCCGGAGCCCTCTTCTGGATGTGGGTCACCGCCTTCCTGGGAATGGCCACCAAGTACACCGAGGTGACGCTGGCCCAGCACTTCCGCGAGGTGAAAGACCGGGAGCCCGACGACCCCATGTGGAAGGGGACGATCTCCGGCGGGCCCATGTACTACATCGAGAAGGGACTGGGGAAGAACTGGAAGCCGGTGGCGATCTTCTTCGCCGCCCTCATGGGGCTTACCGCCTTCATGGGCGGCAACCAGGTGCAGGCCAACACGGTGGCCGACGTCATGCGGGACGAGTTCCGGGTCCCCATCTGGATCAGCGGCCTCGTGACTGCGTCCATCGTGGCGCTGGTCATCATCGGGGGGATCCGTCGGATCGGTCGGGTCACCTCCATCCTGGCGCCGGCCATGGCGGCCGTCTACGTGGCCGGAGCCCTGGTCATCATCGGGATGAACTGGGATCAGATCCTGCCCTCCTTCGCCCTCATCTTCACCGAGGCCTTCAACCCCACGTCGGGGGTTGCCGGAGCCGGGGTGGGCGCCTTCCTGGTGACCATGATGTGGGGGGTGCGTCGAGGGCTCTTCTCCAACGAAGCCGGACAGGGATCGGCGCCCATCGCCCACGCCGCCGCCCGGACCGACGAGCCGGTGTCGGAGGGGGTGGTGGCGCTCCTGGAGCCCTTCATCGACACCATCGTGATCTGCACCATGACGGCGCTGGTCATCATCATGACCGCGTCGTGGGACGACCGGTTCCCCACCGAGCTCACCTTCGTGGGCGGGCACATCAGCTACGTGGCCGAGCGGGAGGACGGCGGCTTCCGGTTCTTCGTGGGGTCGCCGGACTCCATCGTGGTGGAAGACGGCGCACCGGTAGAGACCGGCGTGGACGTGCCGCGGCTGGCCTGGCACGAAGTGGCGGTAGACAGCTTCTGGGTGGATGAGGCCCAGGAGGAGCCCTTCACCGGGATCATCTTCCCCGACGAGAACGTGGCCGTGGACGAGGGGGGGCAGGAGTACGGTGCCCTCTACGGGAACGCGCCCCAGAACGGCGCACCCCTCACCATGGCCGCCTTCCGGCGCGGTCTGCCGGGGGACTGGGGGCACTACATCGTGCTCCTGACCGTCCTGCTCTTCGCCATCTCCACCGCCATCGCCTGGAGCTACTACGGCGACCGCTGTGCCCGCTATCTTTTCGGCGAGTCGGCGGTGCTCCCGTACAAGCTGGTCTTCGTGGCCATCCACTTTCTGGGGGCGGTGGTACCGCTGGCGGTGGCCTGGACCATCGGCGACGTGTTCCTGGGGCTCATCATCATCCCGAACCTCATCGCCATGATCTGGCTCACGCCGAAGGTGAAGGAGATCACCCGCTCCTACTTCAAGAGAAAACCCTGGCTCCAGTCCGGTTCGGCCGGACCGGAGGCGGGATCGGGCTGAATGCGATAGGTTGAGTGAAACCCAGTGCAGAGAGTTTGTGAGAGGGAAGCAACGGCGGCGGCGAGCCTGGACGGTCTGCCGGCCGGCGTTCGTGGGAGGGGTACGACGAGTCGCGACGGGCGGCCGGGGATCCCGGTTCGCCATCGAGTCACATCAAGAACAGGCTGAGGACAGACAATCATGATGAAGCTGAATCGCCGGGCGCACGCCCGGGCCGGAAGCAAGAGCGCCAGTGCGGGATGCACCGGCGCGGGAGTGGGACGCTCTTCCAGGGTGCCCTTCCTGGTCCTGCTGGCGGGTCTCCTGTTGGCGCTTCCCGGAGTGGTGGCGGCGCAGGACCTTCCGCAGACCGGAGCCGAGCGGGCCAACTGGGAGCGGACCACGACCCACGCCGAGGTCATGGAGTTCCTCTGGGAGGTGCAGTCCCGCACGGACCAGATGCTGATCCAGGAGCTCACTGTCACCAACGAGGGTCGCCCCCACCCGGTGGTCTTCCTGGGTGATCCGCCGCTGTCGGAGCCCAGCGCGTCGCTCCTTTCGGGTAAGCCCACCCTCTTCATCGTGGCCACCATCCACGGCAACGAGCGCTCCGGCAAGGAGGGCGGACAGCAGTTCATCCGGGAGCTGACCCTGGGAGACCACCAGGACCTCCTGGAGCACGTGAACGTCATCATCGTGCCCCACATGAACCCTGACGGGGGAGACGCCGGCCGGCGGACCAACTCCCTGGGCTACGACATGAACCGGGACTGGATCGTGGCCGAGACCCGGGAGGTGTCGGGGGTGGTGGAGCAGATCCTGAACCGGTTCGCCCCCGACGTGTTCGTGGATTCCCATAACGGAGGCTCGTATCCGTACCACATGACCTACCAGGCCACCCTGGACCCCACCGCGGACGAGGCGCTGGTGGACTTTGCCCGGGGGCCCATGTACGAGTACATCAAGGACCACCTCGAGTCCGAGGGCATGAGCATGTTCTGGTACTCCGGCCCGTCGTTCGACGAGGACAACGACACCTGGTTCTGGCGGACCACCGTGCCCTGGCCGCGCAAGCAGCACTCCTACGGCGGAATCCGGAACATGATCACCCTCCTGTACGAGGTCCCCGGTCGCCACCCGCTCGAGACGCAAGCCAACTCCGCACGTGAATCCATGCTGGCCCTCACCCGCTTCATGGCTGAGAACGCCGACGAGGTGAGGGATGTGGTCGTCGAGGCCCGCCGTCGCACGGTGGAGGAGCCCCACGACGACGTCTACTTCGATCTGGAGCCCATCGCCTACCCCGAGACCGAGGAGTTCTACGTGGTCCAGCGGGACGACGAGGGCGAGTGGATGGAGCCGGAGCTGGTGACGGGAGAGAACCGGACGCTGTACGAGCCCACCCGGACCCGGGCCGTGCCCTACGGCTATGCCTTCGACGCCCGACTGG
Source organism: Gemmatimonadota bacterium (assembly GCA_007129525.1). GTDB lineage: Bacteria > Gemmatimonadota > Gemmatimonadetes > Longimicrobiales > Gaopeijiaceae > PWLA01. Next base: position 6,125 of record SKVI01000125.1, read on the forward strand.
ACGACCTGGCCACCTACTTGCGCCGCCACGGAATCCAGGTGGAGAAGCTCCGGGAGGAGGTCACCGTTCCGGTGGAGCGCTACCGCATCGTGGAGATCTCGTGGGCCGATGAGCCGTACCAGAACCACCTGATGGCGGACCTGGAAGTGGAGCTCGTGCCGGACGAGATCACCCTTTCCGAGGGCAGCTACGTGGTGCGGAACCGGCAGCACGAGGGACGCCTGATCCCCCAGCTCCTGGAGCCCGACGCCGTGGATTCAGCGGTGCGGTGGAACTTCCTGGATCACTCCATCCCGCGGTCCGGGGGCGAGGACGCCTTCGTGCCCATCTACCGCCTCCAGGGGCCGGTGGGCGTATCCACCCTTCTGGTTCCGTGATCAGCCCCTGAGGGTCTGTACGACCTCGCGCACCCGGTCCAGCTCCACGCCGGCGCCGGCCACCCCTTCACGGTGGAGGGAGGAGCCCACGATGGCGCCGTGAGCGCCGTCCAGGAGTTTTTCCGCGTTACGGGCGGTGAGGCCGCTCCCGACCCACACCGGGGCGTCGGGGGCGGCCTCCCGGGCGGCCTGGAGTCGGGCCGGATCGGTGGGCACCCCGGTGCGTGCTCCGGAGACGAGAAGGACGTCGGCCAGGGCTCGGTGCCGGAGGTCGGCAGCGGCCAGGCCCGGATCCATTCCCGGGGGCGGGACGGCGTGCTTTACCAGGACGTCGGCCAGCAGGAGGAGCGAGGGAGCCAGGCGGTCACGGGCTCGGAGGGTCTCGTGGGCCCGGCCCTCCAGGGTCCCCTGGTCGGTGTACATGACCCCGGCGTGGACGTTGATCCGGAGGAAGTTCGCGCCGGTGACCGCCGCCAGGCCCACACCGCTGCGCGCGTCGTTGCGGAGGACGTTGAGTCCCACCGGCCGGGAGCCGGCCACCTGCCGAACCGCGTCCAGGACAAGGGCCATGGCGGCTACCGTCTCGGCCGGCACCCGCTCCGGGTGGAAGGGCACGTCGCCGAAGTTCTCCACCAGAACGCCGTCCATCCCCCCCTCCAGGACGGCGTCGGCGTCGCGGCGGGCCGAGTCCAGGACCGCGTCCATGTCGCCGCCCCACCCCGGGCTTCCCGGGAGAGGCGGGAGGTGGACCATTCCCACCAGTGGCTGTGAGTGACCGAAGAGCTCCGTCACGTCGGCCCGGGAGGCGGGCGTGGACCACGGTCGGGAGGGGGCGGTCATTCTTTCGTCTCCGGGTTCCGGGGTTCGTCGTCGTCGGTTCCGGGCTCAATGCTCCGGGCCGGAAGCACCGCGTCGGGGCCGAAGCGCCGTCTCAGCTCATCGGTGGTCCGGGCCAGGGTCCGGTCCCGGTCGGACTCGAGGCCGGCTTCTTCGTCCAGGAGCGACAATTGCCGGGTCCCGGGCCCCTCCTCCAGCGATGAGACCCCCACCCCCAGCAGGCGGGCGGGCGCCCGGCGCCGTTCCCGCAGGTCTCCCAGGAGATCGTCGGCGGTCCGGTAGATAGCCCGGTCCGACTGCACTGGTTCCGGAAGGGTGCGGGAGCCCTGGCGGGTGGTGAAGTCGGCGTCCCGCAGCTTTACCGTCACCGTCCGGGCCCGCATCCCCTTCTCCCGAAGCACCCGGCCCACCTCCATGGAGAGCCGCTGGAGGTGACGGCGGAGCACGGCGTCCCCTTCGATGTCGCTGGGGAAGGTCCGCTCGGAGGAGATGGACTTGCGGTCCGGATCCGCCTCCACGGGCGAGGGGTCGATCCCCCGGATCCGTTCCCACAGCCAGCGACCCCGGGTGGGACCGAACCACCGCCGGAGCCACTCCTGGTCTACGGGCAACAGCTCTTCCACCGTGCGAATCCCCTTGGCCTCGAGTTGTCCCAGGAGGCTGGGGCCGACCCCGGGGATGCGGGCCAGGGGGTGCTCCCTCAGGAAGGCCGCCTCCCGTCCCGGGGGAACCACGTGGACGCCGCCCGGCTTGCCTCGTTCCACCGCCAGCTTTGCCACCAGCCGGACGGTTCCGCCACCCACCGAGACCGACGTGCCGGTTCGCTCCAGGACCCGTTTTCGGATCCGGTGAGCGGTCTCTTCCAGGGACTCCCCTGCGTACAGGCGCTCCGTGCCCGTCATGTCGAGGTAGAACTCGTCGATGGAGGCCGCCTGCACCACCGGAGCCATCTCCTGGAGCACAATGCGGATCTGCCGGCTCCGCCGGCGACAGGCCTCTCTGGGCACGGGCACCACCGTGGCCCGGGGACACAGCTCCAGCGCCCGGGCCATGGGCATGCCCGAGCGGACACCGAACTCCCGGACCGGGTAGTCCGCCGAGGTGACCACGCCGCGGCCCGAGGGCGATCCCCCCACCACCAGGAGGGGAGCCTTGCCGGCGCCCGCCGGATCTTCCTGCCGGGCTACCTGCACGAAGAAGACGTCGCAGTCCACCAACAGAATCCGGTGAACCGGTGGGACGGGGCCGGAGTTCACGGCGCCTCCGAAGTTCGGAACGCTGGCCTGGCAGCCGGGTTCTCCCATAGCCGGGACGGGGGCGGCGGCCCCTCCTCCCGCAGCGCCTGCCGGCGCCCGAAGCCGCAGCCGGTCCCGGCGGGTTCTGACGCACAGCCTTCCAGGGAACCAATCACTCGAACCTTCCAACTCCCACAAAGGAGATCTGAAACATGGCCTATCCCCACGAGCTTCCCGAACTCGGCTACGGGTACGATGCGCTGGAGCCCCACATCGACGCCCAGACCATGGAGATCCACCACTCCAAGCACCACAACGGCTACACCAACAAGCTGAACAAGGCCCTGGAGAGCCACAACTCCCTGCACGGGTATTCGGCCGAACAGCTCCTGCGGGCCCTCCCCGCTCTCCCCGACGAGGTGCGGACCGGCGTGCGGAACAACGGAGGAGGGTACTTCAACCACACCCTCTTCTGGGAGACCCTGAAGCCCGGCGGCAGCTCTGCTCCCGGGAGCGACCTGGGTGGCGCCATCGATTCGGCCTTCGGGTCCTTCGACAAGTTCAAGGAGCGCTTTTCCAGCGCCGCCGCCGGACAGTTCGGCTCGGGCTGGGGATGGCTGGTGGTGGACCCCTTCGGAAACCTGAAGGTCACCTCGACGGCGAACCAGGATTCACCCCTCAGCAGCGGCTCCACCCCCATCCTGGGCGTGGACGTCTGGGAGCACGCATACTACCTGAACTACCAGAACCGCCGTGCCGACTACCTGGAGGCGTTCTGGAACGTAGTGAACTGGGACGTGGTGGGCGAGAAATACGCCGACGCCAAGGGAGGTTGGGTCGGCGCGGTCTGAGCCGGCCCTGTTCAACAACCGCAGCGACGACGACGGGCGGCTCCGGGACCCGGTCCCGGGGTCGCCCGTGTCGTGATGGCCCGCTTTCTTCCAACGCGAGCAGCGTACATGAGACCCGACTTCCAGACCATCCCCCTGCCCCGAGGCCGCAGCAGCGCCTCCCGTTCAGGGCATAAAGCCCGCATTTCCTTCCTCTGCTTTCTGCTGGTGGCAGTGGCGGGCTGCGGAGACGACGCGCCGGACCCGGACGCCGCCGATCGGGTGGCCCCGCCGGTCGCCGACTTCGAACTGGTCCCTTCGCCGGAGCCTGCGCCCGAGTTTCCCGACGCCCGACTGGGCATTGCCCTCCCCGAGGAAGGTGAACGGTTCAGCGAGGGGGAGACGGTGGAGGTGAGCCTGACCCTCTCGGGCTTCGAGGTGGGCGCGGCCACGCCCGAGGGTGAGGAGCGGGGGCTGGCCCGAGCGGGTGACGGCCAGCACGTGCACCTCATCCTGAACAACGAGCGCTACCGGGCCATCTACGACGTGGACGAGCCGGTGAGGCTCACCGACCTTCCGCCTGGAGACCACCTTCTCCGGGCCTTCCCGGGCACCGATTGGCACGAGTCGGTGAAGACGCCGGGGGCCTTTGCCCTCCGCACCTTCCACGTGGGTGAGGGCGAACGGGAGCCTCCTGTGCAACCCGACGAGCCCCTGCTCACGTACTCCCGACCGGTAGGAGAGTACGTTGGGGCCGACGCCGACTCCATCCTGGTGGACTTCTACCTCTCCGGGGTTCGGCTGTCGCCGGAGGGCTACCGGGTGCGGCTCTCCATCGAGGGCATGGGCGAGGCGCTCATCACGACCTGGACCCCCCACGTGCTGGTGGGCCTCCCAGAGGGTGAGCACACCGTGACGCTCGAGCTCCTGGACCCTGACGGGGCCTCGGTGCCGGGGGAGTTCAACCGGACCGAACGGACCATCACGGTGAGTCCCAGCGGCGGCGGGTAGGCGGAGAGTGGCACTTGCCTGTCGGTAATCAGATGTTTATTAATCAGAGGCTTCATCACCCTGACCCGTCTCGTCCATGACCGATCTCCGTGGGACTCGCTCGGTGTTCCGGTCTGGCTCCCGCCTGCGGGGCCTGGCCGTTTCGGCCGCCTTGGCGCTGACCCTGGCCGTCCTGGCCGCTATCGACGCGGAGCCTGTGGAGGCCCAGTCGCTGAGGGGATCCGCCGCCTCGCTGGATCGCCAGAACCAGCAGGCCCGGGCCCACGACTTCACCTACCTGCAGACCCCGGCTCAGTTGAGGCGCTTCGTGGAGCTGGGCTACCTGGTGCCCGTCCGTCCCACCGACGACCTGGGCATCGCCAACGTCTCCTTCCCCTACGCCCGGCCGGAGGTTCGCCTCTTCCTGCACCGCTTGTCGGCGCAGCACCGGGCGGCCTGCGGCGAGCGACTGGTGGTGACGAGCCTGGCCCGGCCCATCTCGAACCAGCCTCCCAACGCGTCGTCCCGCTCGGTGCATCCCACGGGGATGGCGGTGGACCTGCGCCGGAGCGGGAACGCCCGCTGCCGCTCCTGGCTCGAGTCCACCCTCCTCTCGCTGGAGGGTCGGGGGCTGGTGGAGGCCATCTACGAGCGCAACCCGCCCCATTACCACATCGCCGTCTACCCGCAGCCCTACGCCCAGTACGTGGTGGCCCAGACCGAAGACGAGAGCGTGGTGGCCCAGGCCGGCCAGGACGAACCGGAAGTCAGGCTCGAATGGGTGACCCACACGGTGCGACGCGGAGAGAACCTCACCGCCATCGCCTCCCGCTACGAGAGCACGGTGACCCGGATCCGCTCCGAGAACGGTCTCAGGGGCAGTCGGATCCTGGCCGGACAGGAGCTGCGGATTCCGGTGTATCGAGAGGTTCCGGCAGCGACGGGGACGGTCACGGCCCAGGCCCCGGCGACTGCAGAGCCCGGCGAATCGGCCGAGACGGCTTCCGAAGAGGCCGAGCAGGTGGCCGAAGCCGGTCCGGAGGAGAGCGCCGAGGCCGGTCTCGACTCCGGAGAGACCGGTACGTCCGCCGCATCGGAGCAGCGCGCGCACACCGGTGGCGAGCTCACCCACCGGGTAGCCGGTGGCGAGTCGCTCTGGACCATCGCTCGCCGCTACGGGGTGAGCCAGGGGGCCCTGCAGCAGGCCAACGGACTCCAGGGCACCCGGATCCTGGTGGGTCAGGAGCTTGTGGTCCCGGCCGGTGACGCGTCCCGGTCCGAACCCATCACCCACCGGGTGACCCGGGGGCAGTCGCTCTGGGCCATTGCCCGGCAGTACGGCGTGAGCGAAACGGCCATCCGGTCGGCCAACGGGATCCGGGGTAGTCGGATCGTGGTGGGTCAGGAACTTACCATCCCGGTGGCTGGAAATGGCGAAGCGCCCGCGGTGGTGGAGCATCGGGTGGCCCGGGGCGAGTCGCTCTGGACCATCGCCCGGCGCCACGGAACCACCGTGGACACCCTGCGCCGAGCCAACGACATCGGCGGCTCGGGCCAGATTCACCCGGGCCAGGTGCTTCGGATCCCCATCACCGACTGATCCGGCGGGCCTCCCCCCACATGAGCCGCATGGCCTCGTCGTAGTCCAACAGCTCCAGCGGCGCCCCCCGGTCCCGTCTCAGAAAGACCCGGGCCTCCCGGTCCGGATAGCGCTCCAGGAGACGTCGGTTCAGCTCGGGTCCCATGTCCCGGACGTAGATGACCCGGTGGTCCTCGATCCCGGGAAGTCCGCCGAGCCAGTAGAGGTGTCCGGCGTCGATGATTCCTCCCCGCTCGTCGGCCTCGATCTGCCGAACGCATGCTCCTGAGAGCTCCTCCTCCGGCACGTACCGGATCTGGCTCCCCTGGCCCACATGGCCCACCTGGAGCCCCGTGTAGGGCGGGGGACGACGCACCAGGTCCAGGGGCGGAAGGGGCGAGTCGGGTGCGGGGTCCCGGGCGGCCTCGAGGGGGATGCCTCCTTCGCCCCAACCGCTTCGGTCGCGGTACGCGGCCAGCGGACCTTCTCCCTGACGGAAGTGCCGGCGATGGGCTTCCACCGTGCAGGTGGAGTTCTGCCGGAGGGCGATCTCGGCCACCACCTGCGGCACACCGTGGGAGACCAGTTCGGCGGTGATCCGACCGCCCCAGGACCCGGTGACGAAGACCAGGGCGCCCGGCGGCGCTGCCGGCTCGGCCACCCGGTATCCGGCCGAGATGTCTCCCCCCATCCCGCTCATCCGATAGGGAACCAGGACCAGGGCGGCCAGGGCGGCCCCCAGCACCAGGAGCTGCCCGGCCCGGCGGGGGTTCATTGCCAGTCCCCGGCCGTCTCGGCGGGGAAGGCGCTCCACCAGGTACGCCAGGGCCGCCGCCACCAGAAGTCCCCAGGCGGGGGCGAACTCAGCCAGCATGCGGGGGCCCATGAAGTTTCCGTGGTGCCAATAGAAGGCACCCAGGGCCACCGGGAGAAGGGCCCAGCCGGCCACGAGACGCACGCGCGGATCGCGTCCCATACCCAGGACGAGAGCGAACCCCGCCAGGGTGATCACCGGAAGGGGAGACTCCACCAGGTTCAGGTTGAGCGTCGACAGGTCGGCTGAGGTGTAGGCCAGCGACTGGAGGGGCCCGAACCGGTTGCCCCACGGGTCGAGGCCGAACCCCAGGCCCGCCGCCTCGCCGAAGCTCCAGTGGTAGCCGAAGGTGAGGGGGTGTCCGAAGAAGTGGGCGTTGTACCAGCCGTGGAGGAGAAGGAGGGGAAGTCCGCCCAGGACGGCGGCACCGCACCAGCCCGCCAGCCGTCGGAGGTGGGAAGCCGTGCCGCCGGCCAGCCGCGGTTTTCCGGAAGCGGGCCGGCTGCCGCCAGCCTTCCCCGACTCCGCATTGGCGGCCAGAAGCGAGCGGGGAAGCCAGACCAGCAGCACCACCACCAGGCAGACGGCCACCGCCGCCAGGGGTCGAACCATGAGGAGAGCCGTGACGCCGGCGCCGGTGACGGCGGCCCACGCCCATCCGGAGCCCCGAAGCCCTCGATCCCGTGCGGCCCGGTCTCCGCCTCCCCGATCCCGGGCGCCCAGGGCCGCAACGACGGTGGCTACGCCCAGGAGGGCGGCGGTGCCGTGGTTCATGTAGGCGGCGGTCTGCAGGAGGAGGAGGAGAGACAGCGCTCCCAGGAGGGCACCGCCCCGGGCCACCAGCGGGCGCTCCGGAAAGAGCCGGAAGGCCAGGTGGGCCATGAGCCAGCCGGTGAGGCCCGCCACCACCACCGGCCCCAGCCAGGCGACGCCCACCGCCAGTCCCGGGGCCAGGACCAGGGAATGGCCCGGGGGAAAGTGGGAGACCCAGCCGGAGGGACCGGCCACGGTGTTCGGAAAATGCCAGAACCCTCCTTCCAGGAGCTCCGCCTCGGGCCCCGCCAGGCGGCCCCGGGCCAGGTACCGGGCGTGGATGAGCTGCGCCGCGGCGTCGAGGAGATTGGGCCGGCCCTGGAAGACCAGGAGGTTCTGGAGGGCTACGGCTCCGGCGGCGAGGACGCCCAGTGCGGCGGCGAAGGTTCGTCGGGATCCCCTGAGAAGGAGATCGCCCGCGCCCTGGACCCACCGCCCGAGCCGATCGTCGGTCACCGCCAGCGTCGCCAGCGCCACGCCCACGAGGAGCATGGCGCCGGCGCGCCACAGGAAGCCCACCTGCGCCTCCGTGGCGCGGAGGGTGGCGGCCCCGATGGTGCCCGTGGCCGGATCGTTCAGGTAGCGATACAGGGGCAGCAGGGTCAGGGCCATGACCGCGGCACCGGCCAGTCGACACAGGTTGGTGGCCGGATCGCTTTGGCGGGAGGGGGTCATGGCGTGAGGGGACGGGGGTCTCGGGCCAGTGGGAGAGGGGGGGCGTCGCCCAGCGGTCCTTCCGCGGACGGGCTTTCCCCCCGAGTATGGCGCGGACGCCGTCGCGGGGCCACCGGTGGCGCTCGGGCCCCCGGATTCCTAAACTGCGAGGTAGAGATCGTCCGTCGGAGCCGGAACCGGTGGAGCCGCCGGCTTTCACCTGCCTCTACTTGCACCGAGGTTCATCCCCGTGCCCACACCCGACCACTCCACCCGCCTCTTCGTCGCCGCCCCGGGCAAGAACCTGAGCCAGGCCGAGCGCCAGGCGCTGGAGATCCTGAACGTGGACCCCGAGGCGGTGGATGGTGGAGGTCTGCCGGACCCCCTGCCCGAGGGAGGAGGTTGGATCGTCCTGTCCTCCGGCACTCCTCCCGAGCTGCTGGAAGAGGTGATCGCGGCGGTGGCCGAGACCCATGACCCATGGGCCCTGCTCCGCCTCGAGCCGGCGGACGACCACCAGGCGGACGGCGACGGACTGCAGGTTCAGGTCCTGCCCATCTCCCCGGGCTACCCGGAAGAGGTGGACCGGGTCGCGGAACGACTGGAGGCGGAGGGCATGGACCCGGGCTATCTGAGTCACCGGAGGGTGCTCCTGGACCTATCCCGTGTCCGACATGACGTGAACAATGTCCTCACCTCGGCGCTGGCCGAGACCCAGTTCATGCAGATGGACAACGAGCCGGGGACGGAGCTGGCCGAAGGCCTGGCCCTGGTGGAAGATCAGCTCCGGAAGATCCGCGACCTGATGGCCGATCTCACCGTTCTCCGGGTGAGCTCGAAGTGAGCGAAGGCAGACGCGTGCACCAACCCCGGGCCGAGCCCCGCTACTCCAGCCGCTCCATCCTGCGCTGGATCTATATCGGCCGCATGACGTTGGCCGGCGGCATCTTCGGTGGTGCCCTGGTGGCCTGGGAAGAGGCGGTGCCCTTCGACACCCTGATGGCCACCGTGGTCTTCGTGTCGGCCCTCCTGGCCACGGTGTGGGGGGTGGCGGACCGCTATCGTGAGGGGGGACCGCCGAGCAAGAACTTCCTCTACGGCCAGGTGGGTTTCGACGCCGTGATGGTCACCGCCATCGTGCACGTCACAGGTGGGGCGGGGAGCGTCTTCGCCGCCCTGTACATTCCGGTGATCGCGGTGGCGGCCGTCATCCTCCCTTTTCCCGGCGTGGCCCTCATTGGCGGGCTCTGCGTGATCCTCTACCTCGGCAATGCCGTGTGGGGACGCGAGGTGGCGACCTTCTCCGGGACCATGCTCCTGCAGCTGGGCCTCTTCGGTGTGGTGGCGGTCATCGCCGGGGTGCTGGGCGACCGCCTGCGGCGGACGGGAACGGCGCTGGGGGCCGTGGAGTCGGA
>SKVI01000118.1 GCA_007129525.1 Gemmatimonadota bacterium
GCCTGCGCGAGCTGGACCACGGAAAACGCGGTGAAGGGCTTCGCCGTGGACCCCACGTTCATCCTTGTGGAGAGTTCCAGCGGCACCGCCAGGCCGATGTCGGCCATCCCCCGGGCCCGCTGGTAGACCGTCTCACCGTCCCGGATCACCGCCACGACGACACCGGGGGCATCGTCGCGGTCGAATTGGGAGAGGAGACGGTCCGCCCGCTCCTCTGGAGAGGCGTGCTCGGGGGCCGGAACCTCCCCGGCCGCCGTCCGAACCGGCGAAACCTGAGACGAGGCCGGCTGCAATACCGCGGCCTCCTCCACCATCACAGCCATTGCCGCTGCTGCAACCACCGCAGCCAAAGCGACATTCAGAGAAAAGCAGTGGTGTGCGCGCATGGATGAGCAACCTGTTCGAAGCTTGGGGGGAGAATGGCCCACGAGCGGCCTGTCGTCACCGACCCTACGGCTGCCCAGTGCTCCGGGTTTCAAGGGGGGAAGAATGCTTTGTCAAGCCCCCGGCCTTGTGTAAGTTGTATTTTGTTACCACAATCATTATTATTGTATCTTATTGATACAATCACAAGCTACCCAAGGGGCGCTCCCATGCCATCCCGCTACACGGCAGTCCTGGGCAGCATCCTCCGTCCCCGCCAGGCGGCGGGATGGCTCCTGCCCGAGCTGAAGGGAGCGCTGGCTCGAACCCATGTCCAGGTGGAAGGACTCCAGCCCCTGCAGGCCACGCCCGGCGACCGCTTCCAGGGGGTCTACGCCGCAACCGGGGACGCGCTCAACGCCACCCTGTACCTTCGCCTGCTCCTCCACGACCTCGTTGACGTGCACGTGGGGCTGGGCGTGGGTGCACTGGACGAGGTACGACCGCGAGCGAGCCCCAGGGACGGCGACGGCCCGGCGTGGTGGAACGCCAGGGACGCCCGGGAAGCAGCCGCGAACCGGGAGCGGCGTGCGGGGATGCCGGCCGGATGGCGAACCGCGGTGTACCAGGACGGCCGTGGGCACCCGACGCTGGAGAGTGTAGTGATGCTCCGGGAGCACGTTCTAACTCGCATGGACGATCGGGACGTCGACCTGATCCTCTCCCTGCTGGACGGTTCCACCGTCACCGAAGCGGCCCGGGCCGTAGGGATCAGCCAGCAGGCCGCCTCCCTCCGCCTCCGCACGAAGGGGGGCTACGCTCTCCTTCGGAGCTGGCAGCAGTTGAAAGGCATCACCCTCCATCCCCCGAACCCACGCTGACCATGCCCGTACCCATCCTCCTGTTCGTTCTGCTGGTGATCCTGGTGGCCGCGTTCGGGTTCTGGGACACCCTGGCCGCCATCTTCGGGGCCGCGCTCCTGGCGGTCCTGTTGGTGATCCTGGGCATCGCCATCGTCGCTCTGGCAGGTTACTTCTTCCTCAAGAAGAAGGCTGGCGGATAGGGCGGAGCTCGTCCACGGACACTTCCATGGGCACACCCTGTCGGATGCTCTCGGCCACGGTACAGAACTGCTCGAAAAGCCCCCTGCACCGTTCAAGTCGACGGCCAGCGACCTCGCCGTCCTGCCCCGAGGCCAGAACCGGGGAGAGTCGCGCACGGATCTCCACGACCCGCAGGCGCCCCTCCTCGTTTCGTCCCACCTTCGCCTCGACCTCCGTCTCCAGCGACGCAACTTCCACCCGCGAGCGCTGGAGGCAGAAAAGGAGGCTCTGGCTGAGACAGGTTCCCACCGCCGAGGCCAGGAGATGGACCCCGGTGGGCCCGGCAGCCTCTCCCAGGGGTGGGGGCTCGTCCACGACCAGGCCGGGAACGTTCTCGTTATCGAAGCGGACCTTCAGGCGAAACGCTTCCTCCCGCTGAAGGTGGGCGGTGACGACCTTCTCGTCATGGGACACACTCATGGCTGGAACTCCGGATTCATGGCTGGTGGGCGCCGGTCCTCGCCCGTGCGGCGCGAAACAGACGGCTCCCCCGTTCGCGAAAGTTCGCGGGTGCAGGCCGTGCCTGCTGTCGGGGATTCGCTGATTCCGCTGTGGGGGAATTCCCTGCGGGGCGCCCGCGAATGACCGCACTTGCCCAGCCTACCTCCATAGCCTTCATGGAAGTCCGGTCTGGAGCGCGGGAACATTCATTGACACCGTGGTGGAATAAGAGGTAGACTTCCACCATCTTGACCACGAGGAACCACGATGGCGTTGAACATCAAGAATGAGGAGACCCACCGGTTGGCCAAGGCGTTGGCCGAGGAAACCGGGGAAACGCTTACGGAAGCGGTCACTGTGGCCGTCCGGGAGCGCCTGGAATCCTTGTATCGGAAGCATCGGCGCCAGGAGGTGGTCCGGAGCGTCCAGCAGATTCAAGCGTTCGTCCAGAGCCTACCTGACCTGGACCAGCGAAGTGCCGAGGACATTCTCGGGTACGATGAGTTCGGGCTGCCAGGGTAGACCCTGAATGGTCATCGACACGTCCGCGCTCCTGGCAATTCTGCTTTCGGAGCCTGAAGCGTTGGACCTCACGGAAGCGATCGCGGCAGCGGACCGCAGGGTGGTGGGCACACCGACCCTGGTCGAGGCAACTGCGGTCATGTTGGCGCGCAAGGGAGAACAAGGCGTTATCGCCCTGGACGCGCTCCTCTCCCGCCTCGGTATCGAGGTCGTGGCCATGTCTACCGAGGCAGGAGAGTTCGCGCGGGAGGCCTATCGCCGCTACGGCAAGGGCGTGGGTTCCCCGGGCGTCCTCAACTACGGGGACGTCCTTTCGTACGGGCTGGCTCGAGCGGAGGACGAGCCGCTGCTCTTCAAAGGTGAGGACTTTTCCAGGACGGACATTGTCTCCGCTCGGTAGTAGCTCGGAACGAACCACCCGGTCGGCCGCCCTCGCCCGTCAGCCCCCTTCGTCGATCTGGGCGAGAAGGGCCTCCACCGCCGCTTCGAGCTGGCGGTCGCGGCCTTCGTACCACTCCCCCGTAGGGCGCTCCACCTCGATGTCGACGGGCCGGGGATTCATCTCCATGTTCTGCCCCCGGTTGTCGCGGATGAAGGTGCCCGGCATTCGCACCGAGGTCCCGTCCACCAGACTCCGGCTTCCGGTGAAGATGATCCAGCCGGCGGTGGGCTCACCCACCACCTGACCCAGCTCCAGCTCGCGGTAGCCTTCGGTGAAGTCCTCGCCGTCGGAGAGGGTGTGCTTGTTCGTGACCAGCACGGTGGGCGCCAGCAGCGCACGCTGGCCGAGACGGATCCGTGAGGGCGCCAGGACGTCGCTGCCCCGGGACTGCATGGTGAAGTAGTTGCGGCGCGCCAGGATGTCGATGGCATAGACGTTCACGAAGCCGCCGTTGTTGTTGCGCACGTCGATGACGACCCCGTCGCGGGCATGGTTCTGCTGGTCCAGGTCGAAGATGAACTGGTCCAGGGCCCCGGCGGACATCGATGGAATGTGCACGTAGCCCAGGCGCCCTCCGCTGATCTCGTCCACGTAGGCCCGCCGGCTCTCGACCCAGTTCCGGTACACGAGCTGTCCCTCGGCTCCTCCGGACATGGCCAGCAGCTCCACCTCGCGGGGGTCGTCGCCGCCGTCCACCTCCACCACGACCTTCCGGCCCGCGGCGTCCCGAAGCAGGAGGTGCAGGTCGGTGTCTGTCCCCAGGGCCTGGCCGTCCACGGAGACGATCTCGTCGCCCACATTGATGCCCCCGGCAATATCGGCCGGCCCCAGATCGATCACCTCCCGCACCACGAACCGTCCGTCGTCCTCAACGGCGTGCCGGTCGAAGCGGAGGCCCAGGCGCCCGGTCGAGGCACCGTCCCCGCCCAGGGGCGGACCGGTGCGCCCGGAATGCCCCAGGTGCGAAGCGTTCAGCTCTCCCAGCATCAGGTTCATGAGCCGGTTGAACTCCGCCCGGGTGCGGGCCCCCTTGATGTAGGGGCGGAACTCGTCCTGCACCGCTTCCCAGTCCACCCCGTGGAAGTCGGGGTCGTAGAAGCCGTCCCACATGTGCCGCCACCCCTGTTCGAAGGCCGGCACCTTGGTGGCGTCGAAGTCCTCGTCCCAGGCCACGGAGGTGGACACGGTCCGGGTCTGCCCGCCTGGCATGGAGGCCACGTGGAGCTGTCCTCCCCTGGACAGGTAGAGCCGGCTGCCGTCGGCGCTGAAGGCGATGGGGTTGCCGCTCAGCTCGAGTCGCTCGATGTCGATGTCGCCGTTCGGCCCGAAGGTGATCCGGTGCAGCGCCCCGTCCCCGGTGAGCACGCCGGTCTCCCCGTCGGGGCTCAGCAGGACCTGTCCGACGGAGAAGCTCGTGTTCACGATGCTTCCGCGGCGGCGGATTCCCTCGAAGACGATCTCGATCTCCTCGGGCGCCTCCACCGCGTCACGTCGGGGCTCCTCCTCGTCGCGCTCCTCCCGGTCACGCTCCTCGGGGTCCGGAACGTCGACCTCGTCCGGGGGCGGCTCTTCGTCGGGCGGGGTGAAGAGCTCCCGGAAGCGATCCTCGTCGAAGGTCGGGGGAAGGGGAACCAGGTCGACCTTCACCAGCTGCCCGGGCTCGGTGCGCTGGGCGGTCC
>SKVI01000364.1 GCA_007129525.1 Gemmatimonadota bacterium
CCGAACCCGTAGAAACCCAGTCGGTCCGCCTCCCCGGCCATCCGGTACGACCGGTACCCGATGAGCCCGGCGCAGAGAAGGGGAGCGGCCTCCACGTCGTCGTAGTGGTCCGGGAGGGGAAAGGCGTAACGGGCGTCGGCCACGGCGTACTCTGCGTATCCCCCGTCGCGGGTGTAGCCGGTGAAGGCGGCCCGGGGACACAGGTTCTCCCGGTCCCGGCGGCACATGGCGCACTCACCGCAGCTCCATCCCAGCCAGGGGATCCCCACCCGCCGGCCCACCTCAAGCCGTGCCTCGGGGCCATCCGCCGCCTCGGGGCCGTCCACCATCACGGGGCCCCGGGCCTCCACCACCCCCACGATCTCGTGTCCGGGAATGAGGGGGAGGCGCGGCTCGGGCAGCTCGCCGTCCACCACGTGCAGGTCGGTTCGGCAGATGGCACACGCCCTCACCTTGACCCGGACCTCGCCGGGGCCAGGCTCGGGAAGCGGGAGCTCCCGGAGCTCCAGCGGACTCCCGGGCCGGGCCAGGACCATGGCCCTCATGGTGTCCGGAGCGCTCACATCGGATCCCCGCCTAGCGGGAGGCCCCCTCCAGCATCGCCTCCCGTACCGCGCGGAACTCCGAGTCCTCGTACCACCGGGGCCACTCCTCGCCCCGGGCCACCCGGTACCCCACCCGGAATAGCAGCCGGGCGTCTTCGGTCATGCCCGAAAGATCCCAGTCGTCGCCGATGGTGTCGGAGGGGGTGTGGTAGTCCTCAGCGGTCCACCGGGCCCAGCGCTCCTCACCCCAGCTCTCCGGCTGTCCCAGGTAGTCCACGCCGCCCTTGGTGTAGAGGGCCGGCACGCCCACCCGGGCGAATTCGAAGTGGTCGGAGCGGTAGTAGTAGCCCAGTTCGGGCGAGGCGTCGGGGCGTACCATCCGGCCCTGGGCGGCGGCCTCGGTCTCCACCAGTTCCTCCAGGGTGTTGCTCCCGTAGCCGATGACCTCGAGGTCGTTGGTGCGGCCCCATGGGTTCATGGTGTCCATGTTGATGACGGCCAGCGTCTGCTCCAGGGGATACAGGGGGTTCTCCACGTACCAGTGGGCGCCAAGGAGCCCGTTCTCCTCGGCGGTGACCGCCAGGAAAAGGACGCTCCGGGGCGGCGGCTCGCCCAACGTAGCGAAGGCCCGCCCCGCTTCCAGAAGGGCGCTGGTTCCGGTGGCGTTGTCCACTGCGCCATTGTAGACGTTGCCCTCGTCGTCCACGCCGAAGTGATCCCAGTGGGCGGTGTAGATCACGTGCTCGTCCCGGAGATCGGGGTCGGAGCCCGGAAGGCGGGCCACCACGTTCCGCGACTCGATCTCCCGGAGATCCGTCGTGACCCGGAACTCGGCGGTGCCGTCCAGCACCACCGGCTCGAAGTCCCGACCGGCGGCCCGGGCCTTCAGCTCGTCGAAATCGTGGCCGGCGGCGTCGAAGATGCGCCGGGCGGTGCCCTCGTCGACCCAGGCCTCCGTGATCAGCCGGTCAGAGACGTCGGCGGCGGGCACGTCGAAGTTCTCTCCACCGAAGGCCCCGCTGATGACGTCGAAGGGGTATCCGGCCGGTCCGGTCTCATGGATCACGATGACGGCGTCGGCTCCCAGCTCGGCCCCGATCTCGTACTTGTAGGTCCACCGGCCGTAGTAGGTCATGGCCTCACCCCGGAACATGGCCGGGTCCAGGCGCTCCGGGTCGTCGGGGTCCGGGACCGGGGGGTCGTTCACCAGCACCAGCGCGGTGCGTCCCTCCAGCTCCAGGCCCTTGTAGTCGTCCCAGTCGTACTCCGGCGCCACCACCCCGTAGCCCACGAAGACCAACTCCGAGTCTTCCAGGACCGTTTCGGGCTCGAAGTGCCGGGAACGGGCCACGTACTGATCTGGGAAGGAGGGTTCCAGTGTTTCGCCGGCCACCTGGAAGCGGGCCGACGGCCGGGGCGTGTAGCTGACGAGGGGAACCGTCTGAACGTAGCTGCCGTCCGGGTTGCCCGGCTCCAGCCCGATCTCCCGGAACTGCTCCTCCAGGTAGCCCACGGTGAGCTCCTCGCCCCGAGTCCCGGGCTGCCGGCCCTCGAACTCGTGGGAGGCCAGCGTCTCCACGTGGGCCATGAGCCGTTCCGGAGTAATGGCCCGGGCGGCGGTGTCGGCTTCACCCCGCCACAGTTCCCCGTCGGGCCCGCACCCCCCAACCAGGAGGAAGAGCGGGGCCAGGAGCAACGGAAGGAGCGGGCGGAGCCCGAGGGAGCCGGGCGGCTGAGGGACAGGCCGGGTCGATAGCGAGGGGATCGATGGGCAGCGGGTCGGAGCAGCTTGATCCACGGGAACCTCCACAGGCTCGATGAAGGGGAGCCGCCACCCTCGACGGACTCCGCATTCTTCCCAATCTGAGGTCCCTCCCGCCCGTTCGTCCATCCCCAGGGCTGAATCGGGGGCGCCCGCGGTGCCGTCGGGAAGGGCGTCGGCCGGGTCCGGGAGGGTGTCAGCCGGGTCCCAAACGGCATTGACTGGGCCCGGGCGGGCGTCACCCCGGAACATTCCCCGGAGCGCGGAGAATAGTTCGCACCCGCCCTCCACCCCCAACAAGACCCCACACCACGGAGCGCCCCCACGTGAGCGAAGCCTGGATCGTCAGCGCCGTCCGCACCCCCATCGGCCGCCACGGCGGCGCCCTGGCTCCCGTGCGACCCGACGACCTGGCCGCCCACGTCATCGACCAGGCGCTGGAGCGGGCCGGCGTGGAGCCGGACGGCGTGGATGACGTGATCATGGGATGCACCAACCAGGCCGGCGAGGACAACCGGAACGTGGCCCGCATGGCGCTCCTCCGGGCCGGTCTCCCGGTGACGGTTCCGGGCCAGACGGTGAACCGACTCTGCGGTTCGGGGCTCCAGGCCGTCCTCTCGGCGTACCACGCCATCCGGGCCGGCGAGGGCGAGGTCTTCGTGGCCGGCGGAGTGGAGAGCATGAGCCGGGCTCCGTGGGTTCTCCTGAAGCCCGCCTTCGCATATCCCCGGGGCACCCCCGAGATGGCCGACACCGTCCTGGGGTGGCGCTTCGCCAACCCGGCCCTCCCGGACGAGTGGACCATGGGGCTGGGGGAGACCGCCGAGGTGGTGGCCGCCGAGTACGGGATCACCCGCCAGGAGCAGGACGCCTTCGCCCTGGAGAGCCAGCGTCGCGCCGGGCGGGCCCTGGAGGAGGGGCGCTTCGACGCCGAGATCGCACCGGTGGAGGTGCCGCAGCGCCGGGGCAACCCCGTCACGGTGAGCACCGACGAGCACCCGCGGCCGGACACCACCCTGGACAAGCTGTCACAGCTTCGACCCGTCTTCCGGGCCGACGGCACGGTGACCGCCGGAAACGCCTCCGGGATCAACGACGGTGCCGCTGCCCTGGTGGTGGTGGAAGCCGACAGGGCTCGGGCGCTGGGCCTCGAGCCCATGGCCCGAATCCGGGGAGGCGCCGTGGCCGGCGTGGAGCCGCACCGGATGGGGGTTGGACCCATTCCCGCCACCCGCCGAGCACTGGAGCGGGTGGGGATGTCGGCCGCCGACCTGGAGCTGGTGGAGCTGAACGAGGCCTTCGCCGCCCAGGCCATCCCCTGCATGCGGGAGCTGGAGCTGGACCCGGAGCACACCAACGTGAGCGGCGGCGCCATCGCCCTGGGTCACCCGGTGGGGTGCTCGGGAGCCCGGATCCTCACCACCCTGGTCCACGAGATGGGCCGGCGAGGGTCCGCCACCGGGCTGGCCACCATGTGCATCGGGGTGGGTCAGGGGATCGCGCTGATCGTGGACCGCTGAAAAACCCGAACCATGAGGGAGCTTTCCGCACCATGAGCGATACATCGAGCCAGAATCGCAGCCAGCCGGCCCGTCGTGCCCCCGTGGCCGTCCTGGGCGCCGGCACCATGGGCCACGGGATCGCCCAGGTCTCGGCCCAGGCGGGCCGTCCGGTCATGCTCCACGATCCCTCCGCCGAGGCCCTGGAGAACGGCATACGGAGGATCCGGGCCAACCTGGAGAAGGGAGTGGCGCTGGGGAAGGTGGATCCGGACGAACGGGACGGAGCACTGGAGCGGATCCGGCCCGCCGACACCCTCCAGGAGGCGGTCGCCGGCGCCGGCGTGGTCATTGAGGCGGCGCCGGAGCGAATGGAGCTGAAGCGGACCCTCTTCCGGCAAGTGGAGGAGGCCGCCCCCGAAGACGCCCTCCTGGCCACCAACACCTCGTCCCTCTCCATCGGCGACATCGCCCAGGGTCTGGACCACCCGGAGCGGTTTCTGGGGCTCCACTTCTTCAACCCGGTACACATCATGGCGCTGGTGGAGGTGGTCCACGGCCCCCGAACCGGCGAGGAGGCCCGGGAACGCGGAGTGGCCTTCGCCCGGGAGCTGGGGAAGGAGCCCATCGTGGTGCGGGACTCCCCGGGCTTCGCTTCCTCCCGACTGGGGGTGGCGCTGGGGCTCGAGGCCATCCGCATGGTGGAAGAGGACGTGGCCTCGCCCCGGGACATCGACCAGGCCATGGAGCTGGGCTATCGGCATCCCATGGGTCCCCT
This sequence comes from Gemmatimonadota bacterium, assembly GCA_007129525.1. GTDB lineage: Bacteria > Gemmatimonadota > Gemmatimonadetes > Longimicrobiales > Gaopeijiaceae > PWLA01. The sequence goes on from SKVI01000364.1 coordinate 4,585, forward strand.
CCGGCTCACCGACCTCATCGGACTGGACGTGCGCCTGGGGATCGCCGAGTATCTTCACGAGACCCTGGGAGACGGGCGCTTCCGGCCGCCGGAGCTCCTGAAAAAGATGGTGGCCGAGGGTAAGCTGGGCCGGAAGTCCGGCGAGGGCTTCTACCACTGGGATGACTGACCCGGCCGTCCGATCTCCGGAGCACGTTCTCCCACACCCCCTCGAATCGACATCCCGAACCCCCGACCCCCGCACGCCATGGACTACGAAACCATCCGAGTCGAGACCGACGGCCCCCTGGTCCTCCTGACCATCCACCGGCCCGACAAGCTGAACGCCCTGAACTCCACCGTGCGTCGGGAGCTCATGGAGGCGGTGGACGCCCTGGCCCGTGACGACGGCGTGAAGGTGGCTATCTTGAGCGGGGCCGGCGAGAAGGCCTTCGTGGCCGGCGCCGACGTCTCGGAGTTTGCCGCCCGCACCCCGGCCGAGCAGCGGGCGCTGTACAACCACCGGCGGGTCTACGACGCCATCGCCGACTTCCCCAAGCCCATCCTCTGCGCCGTGCACGGCTACTGCCTGGGAGGCGGCTCGGAGCTGGCGCTGGCCTGCGACCTGAGGGTGGCGGACCGAACGGCCCGCTTCAGCCAGGCCGAGATCCGGCTGGGGCTCATCCCCGGCGCCGGGGGCACCCAGCGGCTGGCCCGCCTGGTGGGACCGGGCCAGGCCATGCGCATGGCCCTCACCGGCGACATGGTAGACGCCGAGGAGGCCTACCGGATGGGGCTGGTGGAGGTGCTGGTGGACGAGGGTCGGCACCTGGAGAAGGCCCGGGAGATCGCCGGCCGGATGGCCCGCTGGAGCCCGGTGGCTCTCCGGCTGGCCAAGCGCTCCATCAAGGCCGCCATGGAGACGCCCCTCTCCGCCGGCCTGCAACTCGAAAAAGAACTCTTCCTGGCCGCCTTCGCCTCCGACGACGGCCAGGAGGGAGTCCAGGCCTTCGTCGAGAAGCGGGATCCGGAGTTCAAGGGACGGTGAGCGAGGACGGCGGTGGGCCAGAGCGCCTGGGTGAGGAGCCGGACCGGGACAAACAGGAACGGCTCACGTCCCTGCGGGAGCGGATCTCGGAGGTGGACGACGAACTCATCCGCCTCATCGGAGAGCGCCGGGAGCTGGTCCTGGAGATCGGCCGCACCAAGGCGGAGCTGGGGCTCCCCGTCATGGATCCGGCCCGCGAGGCGCAGGTGGTGCGGAAGGCCGCCGAGCGGGCCCGGGGACTGGGCGTGGACGAAGAAATGACCCGGGACGTGATCTGGCGGATCATCGCCTCGGCCCGAGCCCAGCAGGAGGACCGGCCGCTGGGGTGGCCGGAGGAGGGTCCCCCGGAGGAGTGACGGGTTTCCGTCAGCTCCGGTCCGCCGACAGCGCCATCACCACCTTCTGGGACTCGCCCATGGGCACCCGAACCAGGTGGGACCGGTCCGGCGGCGTGGCCCCCCGGATGAGGTGGGGGTTCAACTCCCGCATGAGGGAGGGCTCCATGTCCAGAATGGACGCCACCCGCGCCAACGACGTTCCCGCAGGCACCAGCACCTGGTCGAAGAGGTACGGTAGCGACCGTTCCACGTCGAACCCGAAGTGCTCCGCCTGCTCGGCCAGAAGGGCAGCCGCCAGGAGCTTCGGCACGTACTGGCGGGTCTCCCGGGGAAGGTGCTCGATGACCTCCCAGTAGAGGCGCTCGTCGCCCCCCTCCGACAGGCCCGACCGGCGCAGCGCCTGCTGCACCCGCCCCGGGCCGGCGTTGTACGCCGCGGCGGCCAGGTACCAGGAGTCGAACTTGGCGTACAGCTCCTCAAGGTAGTCCAGCGCCGCGTCGGTGGCCCGCACCGGGTCCCGTCGCTCATCCACCCAGCCGTCCACCGTGAGCCCGTACGCCCGAGCGGTGGGACCCATGAACTGCCAGACCCCCGAGGCCGCCATGGGCGAAGTGGCGGTGGGCGAGAAGCCCGATTCGATCATGGCCAGGTAGAGGAGTTCCTCGGGCATGCCCCGCTGCCGGAGCCGGTCGCGGATGAGCCCGCCGTAGAGCCCCTCCCGGACCAGGTACTCTTCGAAGCTCTCCCGGTGAGACCCCAGGAACCGACGGACCCACTGCTCCACCCGGTCGTTCACCTCCATGGGGAGGCGGGTGTCCATGAGGGCCTCGGTGGCGTCGGCCACCGGGAAGGGGGACTCGGGATCCTCGGGGCCCCTGTCGCTGCCGTGCCAGGCCAGGAGGACCAGGGTGGCGCCCAGGGCCAGAACCCCCAGGAGTCCCAGACGGATGGGGGTGGGGATGGGGCCTGAAGAGGTATATCCATCCACCTCGCTTCCCTTCCCCTGGCCCTTCCCTGCGTTGAAGGGGGCCGGGGAGGGGTGAGTACTTCGGGGTCGCTCGGTCTTCGACGAATCAGTATTCATCTATGGCCTGCTTCCGGGGATGGGGATCCAGCGTTCGTCCGGGGTCCGCCGCCTGTTGGGCTGCGGGCCGAGAAGATGCACGAATCCCGCCGGACCCGATGGAGATCCAGGTCCGGGGCAACATCCGGGGTTGTACAGTGGGAAACATGGAAAAGGTCCCCGGCGCCGACTGCGACGCCCGGGACCCTGTGGTGGTTGTCCCTGGAGCTCAGTCCAGCGGGTAGACGGAAACGGAGCGCTTCCGACGAATCCGCTCGAACTTGACCACCCCGTCCGTGGTGGCGAAGAGCGTGTCGTCGCCTCCCCGCCGGACGTTGTGGCCCGGGTGGAACTTGGTTCCGCGCTGGCGCACCACGATTCCTCCCGCGCGCACCTCTTCGCCACCGAAGCGCTTCACACCCAGGCGCTTCGCGTTGCTGTCGCGTCCGTTTCGGCTTGAGCCGACACCCTTCTTATGTGCCATGGGATCCTCCCCTTGCAGCCTGTGCTTCGTGAATCGGACCGAGAGCGTCGCCTCAGACGACGATCTCGTCCACCCGAATCTCGGTATACCCCTGCCGGTGACCCTGCTTGCGGCGGTAGCCCTTCCGGCGCTTCCGCTTGAAGACGATCACCTTCTTGTCGCGGCCGTGGTCGACCACTTCGGCCCGGACCGTCGCGCCGTCCACGATGGGCGTACCCACCGAGACGTCATCGCCGTCCGACGTGAGGAGCACCTCGTCAAAGGTGATGGTGTCCCCCGCTTCGACGTCCAGGGTTGGTACCCTGAGCGTGCCGCCGGGTTCGGCCCGAAACTGTTTTCCACCCGTTCTGAAGACCGCGTACATCGGAACCTCGTTCCGGTTTTGAAGCCGTGTTCGCTGACCCGTGCTGCGGGGCCCGGTTCGGGGCACCCACCTCATTGGGCCGTTAGCCTGGTAAATTTAGGACGTTGCGGCGGTGGGTCAACCCTACCCCGGCTGGCGGGTCACGTAGCGCTGGGTCACGTCGGTCTCAGCAGGCCCCGACAGGAGCCGGAACTCGTCTTCCCGCAACAGGGGATCATCGCGGAGCTCCAGGTCCAGGGAGACCCGCTCCTGGAGTCGTTTCAAGAATTCGGGCTCCTCCTCCAGCACGTGGAGAGCCACCTCGGGGTGGACCCGCACCACGATGGTCCGCTCCTCGCCCGAGGCGGCGGCCCGCTTCAGACTCCGCTCCACCCGGCGCACCACCGTGGGCGGAGTGAAGACCCGCCCCGCGCCGTCACAGTGCTCACACACCCGGGTCAGGGTCTGGAACAGGGAGGGGCGCACGCGCTGGCGGGTCATCTCCACCAGGCCCAGCTCCGAGACGGCGAAGGCCTTGGTCCGAGCCCGGTCGCGACCCAGGTGGGATCGGAGCTCGTGCAGCACCCGGTCCCGGTTCTCCTGCGACTCCATGTCGATGAAGTCGGCCACCACGATGCCGCCGATGTCCCGGAGCCGGAGCTGACGGGCCACCTCCCGGGCTGCGTCCAGGTTCGTCCGGAGGATCGTCTCCTCCGGGTCCTTCCGGCCCTTTCCGGTGAACTTGCCGGTGTTCACGTCGATGGACACGAGCGCTTCGGTGGGCTCCACGATGATGGAGCCCCCGGTGGGCAGGTCCACCCGCCGGCCGAAGGCCTCACCGATCTCCTCTTCGATGTCGTAGCGGTCGAAGAGGGGGACCGAGTCCCGGTCCAGCCTGACCCGGTCCACCAGCTCCGGGTCCATGCTCTCCACGTAGTCGACGATCTCCTGGTGCACCTCGGGGTTGTCCACGATGAGGGCGTCGAAGCGATCGGAGAAGAGATCCCGGATGACCCCGCCGATGAGCTGCGCCTCGCTGTGGATCCGGGCCGGCGCCCGGGACGAGCCGGCCCGGCGCTGGATCTTCTTCCAGGTGGAGTGGAGCCGCTGGAACTCCCGCTGGAACTTGGCCCGGTTCAGCTCCTCGCCCACCGTCCGGATGATGAGCCCCACCGGCTCATCGGGGAGGATCTCCCGGGCCAGCTCCCGGAGGCGGACCCGTTCTTCCTTCTCCTCGATCTTCCGGCTCACCCCCACGTGCGAGGAGAAGGGCATGTAGACCAGGAAGCGGCCCGGCAGGGAGACCTGTGCGGTGAGACGGGGCCCCTTCGTGCCGATGGGTTCCTTGGTCACCTGCACCATGACCGACTCCCCCTTCTGGATCTGGTCCTGGATGGGGGGAAGCTTTCGGGAACGGCGTCCGCCCCCGCCGTCCCCGTTCTCGTCGTCCTCGTCGTCGTCGGACACCAGGTCTGAGACGTGGAGGAAGCCGGCCTTGTCGGTACCGATGTCCACGAAGGCCGCCTGGATGCCGGGCAATACGGCTTCCACGCGGCCCAGGTAGATGTCACCCACAAGTCGCCCGTGGTCCGGCCGGTCGAGCATGAGCTCAACCAGTCGGTCGTCTTCCATGAGCGCGACCCACGTCTCCTGGGGGGTGGCGCTTATCAGGATCTCTCGTTTCAAGTATGTCGGACTCCCCGACAGGCCCCCGATCCCGGCTCCGGACCGCTCCACACCCTCCGCGGGCTCCGCTCCGACACCCGGCCGGCTGCCGGTACGTCGTCGGAGTCGGCTGCCCCGGGGACGTCGAACGGCTCTCCGTCCAGTCCCGGCGCCCTGCCGATCTCCATCCCGGGCCGCCCCGGAATGGAGGGTGAACTACGCGTTGTCGAACGCCTCGTTGATGAGATGGCGTCCGATGACGATCCGTTGAATCTCGCTGGTGCCTTCGCCGATCTCGCAGACCTTGGCGTCGCGAAGCATCCGCTCCACGGGATACCGGTCCGAGTACCCGGCGCCGCCCATGACCTGTACGGCGTCAATCGTGGCCTTCATACTGAGCTCCGAGGCAAAGAGCTTGGCCATGGCCGCCTCCTTGGTGAAGGGTCGTCCCTCCTCCATGAGCCAGGCCGCGTGATATGTCAGGTGCTTGGCCGCCTGGATCTCGGTGGCCAGGTCGGCGAGCCGGAACTGCACCGGCTGAAAGTCGAAGATCTTTCGACCGAATTGTTTTCGCTTGTTCGTATACTCCAGAGCAGCCTCCAGGGCTCCCTCGGCCAGTCCCAGGGAGAGGGCGGCGATGCCGATCCGCCCCGCATCCAGGGTCTTCATGAAATTCACGAAGCCCTGGCCCTCGTCACCCAGGCGGTTCCGATCGGGGACCACCGCATCGTCAAGGAGGAGCTCCCGGGTGTCAGAGGCTCGCCAGCCCATCTTGTCTTCCTTCTTGCCGGCCTGGACCCCCGGGGTGTAGCCCAGGTCGGAGACGCTCCCCATCCCCACCTCTTCGGCCCGCTCTGGGTCGGTGGTGGGTTTGGTCACCACGAAACTGGTGATCCCCTTCGATCCTTCCTCCGGGTCCGTGACCGCGGTCACGGTGAAGACCTCACCCACGCCGGCGTGGGTAATGAAGATCTTGGAGCCGTTAAGCCGCCACTGCCCGTTCTCGCGGACCGCCCGGGTGGTACTCCGGGAGGCATCCGAGCCGGCACCGGGCTCGGTGAGGCCGAAGCCCCCCAACACCTCGCCCCGGGCCAGCCGGGGCACGTAGCGCTCCTTCTGCGCGTCGGTACCGAAGCGCAGGATGGGGGTGGTGCCCAGGGTGGTGTGGGCCGACACGGTGATGGCGTGGCTGGCGTCGTGGCGGGCCAGCTCCTGCACCACCAGGAGGTAGCTCAGCCCGTCCCTGCCCTGCCCGCCCAGCTCCGTGGGAATGGGCAACCCCAGAAGGCCCCGCTCCGCCATGGCCTTCACGTTCTCCCAGGGAAAGCGGGACTCGTGGTCCAGCTCCCGGGCCACCGGTACGATGGCCTCTCGGGCGAAGCCCCTGACCTCCCGGACGAGGGCGCGGTGGTCGTCGTTCAGGTAACGGTCCATCTATGGGCGCGTGGGGCATCGGGTTCGCGGTGAGGGAGTCGACGAACGGGGCCCGGCGTGAAACGCCGGACCTCCGCACGTCGGTCTCCAGCCATGGAAAACTACCGCGAACCGACCGACGCCAAAACCCCGGACCACCCCTGGCACCCGTCGCACCCACCACACCCTCCCCTTTCGAGGCGCTCACCGAACCATCCCAGAAGAAGCGCGCGCCGGCATCCCCTGGTGCGCCCGTACCGGGCCACCGCCCGGAGCTTGGCCCTCTCGGCTCGCCGGCGGTCCAGCCGACGCCCCAGCTCCCCCCGGCGCCACAGGTCCAGGATCCCCCGGAACGTCCGGACGGGGGGATGGGTCCGATCCAGGAAGCTCCGGTGGAGCCGGCCGTCCCCCGGCGAGCGGAGGGCCACGCAGAGGGCCGCGTCCCCGTCCCGGCCGCCCCGTCCCGCCTCCTGATAGTAGTCCTCCAGGCTGCCGGAGAGCTGGTCGTGGGCTACCAACCGGACATCGGACCGGTCGATCCCCATGCCGAAGGCGTTGGTGGCCACCACCAGAGGGCGGGGATCGCCGAGGAAGTGCTCCTGCACGCGGGAGCGCTCGGCGTCGGGGAGACCGGCGTGGTAGGCCTCGGCCCGGAGCCCGGAACGAGCCATGGCGTCGCGGATCCGCTCCACCCGGCGGCGGGTGGCAGCGTAGATGAGGCGGGCCCCGCCGAAGCGGTGCACCAGCTCCCGGAGGAGGGGGACCCGGGCGTCCCGGCTCCTGACCCTGCGGACGGCCCAGAGGAGGTTGGCCCGGTCGAAGCTGCCCACCTGCCGGAAGGGGCGCTGCATCCCCAGCACCTTCTCGATATCCCGGCGCACCCGGGGGGTGGCGGTGGCGGTGAGGGCCAGAGCCGGCACGCCGAGCACCTTCTTCACCCGTCCCAGGTCACGGTAGGCCGGACGGAAATCGTGTCCCCAGCACGAGATGCAGTGGGCCTCATCCACCACCAGAAGGGAGGCCGGAAGCCGGCCCAGGAGGGGGGCGAACGCCGCCGAGGAGAAGCGTTCGGGGGCCACCAGGAGAACCTTCAGTCGCCCCGCCACCGCGTCGGCCATGATCTGCCGGCGACGGGACGCGGCGAGACCCGAGTGGAGTGCCTCGGCGGTGATCCCCACCTCCCGGGCCCGCCGCAGCTGGTCGGCCATGAGGGAGATCAGCGGGCTCACCACCAGGGTGAGACCGGAAAGGATCAGCGCCGGCACCTGGTAGCAGAGGCTCTTGCCCCCACCGGTGGGGAGGATCCCCACCGCGTCACGGCCTGCCACCGCCGCCTCCACCAGCTCCCGCTGTCCCGGCCGGAAGGAGGGGAAGCCGAAGTGCCGCTGGAGGACCTCGCGGGGATCGGCGGAAGGGGCGGCGGACTGGGGAGCGGGGGCGGAGTCGGACATGCCCCAGCGTGGGACCCGGGGCGGGACGGGGGAATGGCCGGAGGGGGCCGCTAGAGGTCTTCCTCTTCTTCTTCCCGCACGCCCTGTCCTCCCGGCATGAAGCGCAGGAGGAAGCCCGCGGCCAGGGCCACGATGGCCAGGATGATGATCCAACCCTCGTCCATGACCATCCCTCCCACCGCCAGCACCGAGGCGATGACGAAAAGCCGCACCTTCCACTCAAGCCACGGATACTCGTCGGCTCTCCGGCTCCGGTCCAGGAAGATCATGAGGTTCATGGTCAGGCCTCGCCCTCGCGGGCAACGCTGCGGTCAGCTCTCCTTGCGCTCCAGGAAGGCCCGCACACCCTCCCGGCACGCTTCCGTGAGACGGGCGATGGTGTTCACCTCGGCACCCCGGCCGATCCCCTCCTCCACCGAGAGCCCGTCCAGCCCGTAGAGGAGTCGCTTCGTGAGCCGGAGGGCCGAGGGAGGCCGGGCCGCCAGCTCGCCGGCGAACGCCTCCACCTCGTCCAGAAAAGACCCCGAAGGCACGATCCGGTTCGCCAGCCCGATCCGGTGGGCCTCGGCGGCGTCGATCCGTCCGCCCAGCGTCACCAGCTCGAAAGCCCGTCCCTCCACCACCTTCCGCCTGAGCAGGGTCATGACCATGGCGGGCACGAAGCCCAGGTGCACCTCCGGGAAGCCGAAGCGGGCCTCCTCGTGGGCCAGGATCATGTCGCAGGCGGTGGCCAGCCCGCACCCGCCGGCCAGGGCCCGACCGTGCACGGCAGCCACGATGGGTCGGGGATGGCGGCGCATGGCCAGAAAGAGCTCGCCCATGCGGACGGCGTCGGCCAGTGAGGCCTCGGCTCCCTGCCCCGCCATGGCCTCCAGCTCGGCCAGGTCGGCACCGGAACAGAAATCCGTTCCCGCGCCCCGGAGGACCAGGACCCGGACGTCGGGGTCGGCTGCGGTCTCGACCAGCGCCGAGGTGAGGGCCTCCACCAGCGCCCCGTTCATGGCGTTCCGCTTCTCGGGTCGGTTCAGGACCAGGTGCACCACCCCGTCTGCGGCGGCCTCGATCCGGAGAACCGAAGCGGGATCGCCGCTCACGGCTCCACCGGCGCCGCCGGGTCGAACTCGGCGGGCACCCGTCCCCGTCCCCGGGCCCGGCGGGCCACCTCATCGGACACCTCCACCTCCATCCGGAGGAGCGCCGTGGAGAAGACCTTCCCCTGGGCGTCGGTCATGAGGGAGACGGTGCCGCCGCCGCCCAGGGCTCCGTGCAACATGAAGTTCAGGGCGTGGAGATTCGGGAGCTCGTAACGCTCCACCTCGCCCTTCACCATCTCCCCGAAGTGGTCCTTCACCCGCTCCTCGGTGAGGGTCTCCCGGAGGAGCTCCCAGTCCCGGGGGTCGTACGCGATGACCCCCACGTTGGCCGTGTCTCCCTTGTCGCCGGAGCGGGCGTGGGCCAGGTCCACCAGTTGGATCGTCGGCATCGTCAGACCTCCAGGATCTCTACGTTCAGGTGCGGTCGCACCGCCTCCTTGCGGAGGAGGGCGGGCCAGAAGGCCATGATCTCCTGGGCCCGGGGCCGGCCTCCGGCAAATCCCGTCACCGATGGGGGCCCGGTGAGGACCAGGGGGGCAATTTCCCGGGTGAAGCGCTCCACCGCGTCCCGGTCCCGGCTTCGAACGGCGAAGCGGAACTGCACCTCCGGAATGTCCGCCGGGGGCGATCCCGCCAGGTGCCCGTGGGTGGCGTTCCAGCCCACCAGCTCGCACCGGATTTCGTCGAAGGTGAGGCCCAGGCGGTCCAGCCGGGCCCGGAGGATGCGCTCGGCGCTCCGGGCCTTGGCCGCCGCGTCGGGCCAGGCGTAGACCAGCGTGCCCACCGCCTTGTATCCGTCGGAGTAGGCAATCGAAACCTTCAGAAAGTCGGTGGCGGGTTGCCCCCGCACCCCGGTGACCCGGACCCGGTCCGGCCCCACCTCCTCCAGCTCCAGGCCGGTGAGGTCGGCCACCACGTCGGGGGTGATGTAGTCCGAGGGGTCGCCCATCTCGTAGAGGAGCTGCTCGGTGACCACCGGCCGGGAAACCCGCCCCCCCGTGCCGTCGTGCTTGGTCACCACAAAGCTCCCATCGGGGTGGGCCTCGATGAGGGGGAAGCCCACCCGCTCCATGGAAGGCATGGTCCACCAGTCCACCAGGGCGTTTCCGCCGCTGGCCTGGGCGCCGCACTCGTTGATGTGGCCCGCCACCACCCCGTGGGCCAGCCGGTGATGGTCGTCGGGGCTCCACCCGAACTCGTACATCATGGGGGCGTAGGTGAGGGCCGTGTCGGTGGAGCGGCCGGTGACCACCACGTCGGCCCCGGCCTCCAGCGCCTCCACGATGGGGCCGGCGCCGATGTAGGCGTTGGCGCTCTGCACCCGGTCCCGGACAGTGGAAAGGGGCTCGCCGGTCTCCATGTGCCGGAGCTCGTGGCCCGCCTCGAGAAGGTCGTCCAGGCGGTCCATGAGGCCGTCACCGGTGACCACGCCCACCCTGGCCTTCCCGGCCACCCCGGCGGCCCGACCCGCCTCCACCAGCTCGGCACCGCACCCTTCGGGGTTCACCCCGCCGGCGTTGGTCACCACCCGGACGCCCTTCTCCACGCACGCCTCGAAGATCCGCTCCATGAGGGGCGGGAAATCCCGGGCGAAGCCGGCCTCCGGACGCCGGCTGCGCTGCTTCTGCATGATGGACATGGTAACCTCGGCCAGGTAGTCCATCATGAGGTAGTCCAGCGGGCCGTCGTGGACCTGTCGGACCGGGGCCTCCAGGTCATCGCCCCAGAAGCCCTGTCCGCTTCCGATCCGGATGGTGCGCGTGTCGTCGTGAGTCATCTACCGTCCTGCGGTGGAAGGAGGAAGGGTGAAGGGCCCCAGGTGAGGCTCCGGGTTGTTGATCCCGGCCCGGAGAAGGAGGGAGAGGGCGTCCCGGAGCTCCTCCGGGAGCACTACCTCATCCACGAAGCCCCGGGCGCCGGCAAAACGGGCGTCCAGCTGTTTCTCGTACTCGGCCCGGACCTCGTCCATGCGGGTTTCCAGCTCCTCGTCCGGGACCTCGCCCTGAGCCTTCAGCTTGTCGATCTGTCCGGAGAAGAGGGCCATGACGGCGCTCTCGCCCTCCATGACCCCCATGCGCCCGGTGGGCAGCGACAGGATGAAGTCCGGGTCGAAGCCCTGCCCGGCCATGGCGTAGTAGCCGGCCCCCG
>SKVI01000247.1 GCA_007129525.1 Gemmatimonadota bacterium
CGGCCCGACTTGGGGGCAGCTCCTCGAGGGTCTCCACCCTCCAATCCGTGACGATCTCGCCTCCCAGACTCCTCAGGTGGTCGACCAGCGCTTCCGCCAGCCGCCCGGCTCCGCCTCGGGGGATGGGCCATCGGAGGAGAGGACCCAGGACGTCCGCGGCAAATGCGTGCCAGTCATCGGACAGCGACCCCAGGAGCCCGAGCCAGGCCTCGCCGTCCGATGCCAGCGCTGCGGCCGTCTCTCGCGGGTCCCGGTGGAGCGCCGCCGCGAGGTCTCCCTCGAGGGGATGCGCAAGGGGAAGAGGCGCATGGATCCACTCCAGTCCGTGCTCGTGCAGGGGGAGAGACGAGAAGAAGGGTGACCCCACGGCCATAGGATACACGGCCGAGCATACATCGTGGAGGAATCCCGGCAGGGTCAGGAAATCACTCCGGACGCCCCCTCCAGGCACCTCGTTCGCCTCCACCACCAGGACATCCAGCCCGTGGTGGGCCAGGAGGATGGCCGCGGCCAGACCGTTGGGGCCGGATCCCACCACCACCGCGTCACGTCGAGTCATACAGGCATGGGGATCTCCTTCATGTTGATGGTAAAAGACTACCGGCGGCCCCCGGAGGGGCGGCCCGGGCCGAATCTCAAGCCGGGCCTGAACCGGGAGGGCGACGGGACAGTCTTCCCGTGATCGCGAGGATCGCCAGCCCGACCATGGCGCCACCCACGGCACCGCTCGCCAGCCATCCCGCCATTGAGGCGCGTCCCAGGGCGGGGAGTGGGACGCTCAGGGCCGTCACGGCGAGGGATCCCGCAATTCCTGCAATCAGAAGACTACCCCACCCCCACCGCCGGCTTCCGTCACGGATCCGCCATACCCACAGCAGTCCCGCTGCCACCAGGGCTCCCACTACCCGAGCGACATTCGTGATGCGGAATCCGGGCTCCGCCCCCAGGGAGGCGATCCAGCCCACCGGGAGCACCACGAGCCCGATCAGCGCCAGGATCCGCAGCCACTTGGGCCTCAGTTTCTCTTCCGCGCGTGGCACCCCGCTCCCCCTCCGATGTATCGCGATCCCGTCGGTTGCACTCCTCCTCGGGGAGCTACGTCAGCTCCGCGTCGGCCGCCTTCTGGAATGCACGATCCATGCCGTCAAATGGGGTCCGTACCGGCCGTAGCGACCTGGGGGAGTCCTTCAGAGCACCGGGGCCAGAAGGTTCGCCGCACGGGAAGCGGCCCGGAGGGCGAACGGTCTCGCCGTGAGCTCGTTTTCGGTCACCACTCTCGCTTCGCCAAAGTCCTCCTCGAACACCTCCTCCAACCTCCCGGCAACCTCCCGATCAGCCGCGATCATAGTAATCTCGAAGTTCAGGCGGAAGGATCGGTTGTCGAGATTCATCGTCCCCACGAGCCCGATGTTCCGGTCCACCAGGAGCCTCTTCGCGTGAAGAAAGCGCGGTCCGTAGCGAAAGATCCGAACGCCGGTGCGCAGGAGGGATTCCAGGAACGCAAACTCCGCGAGGTAGATCAGGGTGTTGTCGGTTCGTTCCGGCATCAGCACCCGGACGTCGATTCCGCGAAGGGCGGCGAGCTTCAGGGCCGACAGGACCTGGTCGTCGGGAACGAAATACGGTGTAGCGATCCAGACCCGCTCCTGGGCCTTATGGAGGAGGTGCTGGACCATCATGGAGGCGGTCTCCACCGGGTCCGCCGGCCCACTGGGCACGCCGAGCACCCCAACGCGACCTCGCTCCGGAGGTGCCCACTCCCATCCACCCTCCCTCTCCGGAAGGGCCTTCGCCATCCAGTGCCAGTCCTCGATGAAGGCGAGCTGGAAGTGGGCAACCGCTGGACCGTCGATCCGGACGTGTGTGTCCCGCCATGGCAGGACGCCTTCCTTCCGACCCGCATACTCGTCGCCCACGTTCAGGCCGCCGACCCACGCCCGGCGGCCGTCCGCGACGACGATCTTCCGGTGGTTCCGAAAGTTGAGTTGGAGTCGCTTCCCGAGCTTCCGTCCGGCGCCGAACGACTGCACGTGGACCCCTGCCTCAACGAGCGTGCGTATGAAGTCGTCGGAGAGCCCGTAGCACCCGATCTCGTCGTAGAGGAAGAAGACGTCCACGCCCTCCCGGGCCTTCCGGGTGAGGCGATCCCGCAGCTCGCGACCGGTCGCGTCGTCCTTCACGACGTAGTACTCCACGAGAAGATAGTCGCGGGCGGCGTCAATTCCGGAGAAGATGCTTTCGAAGGTGGCTGGCCCGTCCACCAGGATCTCGACGTCGTTGCCGCCGACGAAGGGGAGGCCAACAAGGCGCTCGAGCAGCGAGAATGATGGGGGGCATACGGAGTTCTCAGGAAGCGTCCGTTCTCCTCCCGCGAGAAGGTCCTCGGCTCCTCGAAGCACCGGAAAGTCCTCCCCATGGCGTGCCGTCAGATACTCCGGGAGACGGTACCTTCCCAACAGCCAGTAGAGGGGTACCGCCAGATATGGCACCAGGACGAGGGCTCCGATCCAGGCGACCGTTCCCCGGGGCGTGCGGCCGGACATGAGAACGGACAGGGCCGAGGCGAGCCCGAGGACATGGGCGATCAGGACGAGCCAGAGAATCACGGTTCGAAAGCCCCGATCACCGGTGTCGTAAGAGGGTCATGCTTCTCGCTCCTGGGTTTGGGCGACAGGATCCCCTGCTTCGGTGTGAAAGAATTGCACACCGGCCTGAACCTGTTTCCATCCTGCGACCACGGTACGAGCGAGGGCTTGGAAGGCACAAGTGCCACCGTGGAGGCACGACGCTTGCTGCAACAGTATCACGACAGAAGCGCCATACGGCACGACCACGCAGAAAGAAAAAAGGGATTGGAGCCATGAGCCAAGACAACTCGAACGTCGTAGCAATCGTGGGCATTCTCGCCATTATCCTTCTCGTGGCGGTCGCGCTCTACTTTTTCCTGATCGCGGGGAACGGCGGCGACGCAGACATCGAGATCGATCTGCCGGGTGCTTCGAGCCTCGAGTCGACACTCGACTTTGCCCGCGGATCCGACACCTCTCCGATAGACGTGCACTTTCTTGTGTAGAACGTCTCCGGCCTTCGGCTGACGCCTCGAGGGGCGGAGGTCATCCCGGGGCCGTCGCCCTCATCTGGCGGTCTTGGTGGTAAGGGTCGTGATGGAAGCGAGTCGTCCCGTCTTCCTCGACCCAGGCCGTCAGGTACACGATGTAGATCGGCACGGTCCCGTGGAGCTCGACGCGCCGTTCACCCTCCTGGCCGAGATCGCCCTCGATGTCCTCAAACGAGGTGTCACTGTCGATCTCCAGCAGGAGGCGGGCAAGTTCGAACGGCTGCTCCACTCGAACACAGCCGGCACTATACGCCCGACGAGCCTCCGAGAAGAGATGCTGCGCGGGGGAGTCGTGTAGATAGATATTGTACTCGTTCGGGAACATGAACTTTACCTGACCCAGGGCATGATCGGGCCCGGGTCTCTGGCGCAGGGTGTACGGGAAGTCCTCGGCGTCCACCTCGCTCCAGTCCATGCCCGCGGTACTCACCACGCGAGGGGAGCCCCCGCTCCAGTCCACCACCTCGAAGTTGTTCCGTTCCAGATAGTCCGGGTCGCTTCGCAGCTCCGGAAGAATGCTGGATTCGGCGATGGAGGCGGGGACGTTCCAGTACGGGTTGAAGATGATGTGATCCAGTGTGTCCCGGAACACCGGCGTCTCCCACGCCTCTTCTCCCACAACCACGGCCATGGAGAGCACCCGGCGGCCCTCGTCCACTACCTCCATCTCATAGCCGGCCACGTTCACCAGAATGTGGCGAGGGCCGAGGTCACGCGGAAGCCAACGCCAGCGATCCAGGTTGATCGAGAGCTCATGCAGCCGCTGCGATACCGGCGTGTTCAGCTCCTCCAGGGTACGTCCCCCGACCACCCCGTCGGGCTCGAGGGCGAAGCGGCCCTGAAGGTGCTCCACCGCCTCCCGGAGCCGCCCATCGAAGCGTTCCGGCTGGGTAGCGGATTCGGCTTCGGCCAACCCCTGCTCGATCGCGTTACCTTCCGCGACGATCCGGCGCCGCAACAGCACCACGTTCTCCCCCTCGTCTCCTTCCTGAAGGGTCACGTCGTCGGGAAGGCGGGGCCACCCGCCGGCCTCCTGCACCTGCCGGTAATGTTCGAGGGAGGCCACAAGCCGGTCGTACTGGGGCGTGCTGGGTCGCAGCTCCGCGAGGAGCTGAGTCGGCTCTTCGCCCCGTTCCAATCGCTGCAGGAACTCGCGGCCGGGCGGGTCCGCTCTCGGAATCAGCCAGGTGATTTCCGCCTCCGCGGAGTCCATGTAGCCGCGTACGAGATCTGCCGCATAGCGGAAGTACAGGGAGGTCAGCGCGAGCTCCAGTTCCGCCACGCCCGTCCCACGCACTTCGGCGTCCCTCCCTTCCCCGAGGCCCTGGACCATCCCGTCGAGAAGCTCGACGTGGTACCGGTCCGCGGGAAGCCCCTCCTCATGCGAGCTCCGGAGCACGCTCAGAAGCTCTTCGCCAG
>SKVI01000288.1 GCA_007129525.1 Gemmatimonadota bacterium
CTCCGGATCGTCGGGGCGGGGGGCCCGGATGACGAGCCACCGATCGGGCACCCGGTCCGGGCTCATCGGGCCGAGAAGGCCTCCTTGACCCGGGACCAGAAGCCCTTGCGTTCGCCGGCTTTCTCCATTCGCTCCGGGGCCTTGTCCTCGATCTCCCGGAGGCGGGTGAGCAGCTCCTCCTGCTCGTCGGTGAGGCGCGCGGGTGTCCAGACCCGAAGCCGCACCAGAAGGTCACCCCGACCTCGACCGTCGAGATCCGGAACGCCCTGTCCCTTCAGGCGAAGGGCCTCCCCGCTCTGTGTGCCTTCAGGTACGGTGACCCGGGCGCGGCCGGTGACGGTATCCACCTCGATCTCGTCTCCCAGGGCGGCCTGGGAGAAGGTGATGGGCACCTCGGTGATGAGATCGTTGCCCTGGCGAACGAACCGGGAGTCGTCCTCCACCTCCAGGAGGACCATGATGTCGCCCCGGGGCCCTCCCCGGGGACCTGCGTTGCCCTTGCCCCTCAGCGTGATGAAGTTCTCGGCGGAGACCCCCGGCGGCACCTCCACCTCCACCTCGCGCTGCTGGCGGGAGCGGCCCTCGCCGTGGCACTCTCGGCAGGGATCGCTGATGGTCGTCCCCTCGCCTTTGCACGCCCTGCACGGCGCGACGGAGACGAACTGACCGAATACGGAACGCTGGGCCACCCGCTCCTGTCCACTCCCACCGCAGTTGCTGCACGTGGTGGGGGAGCTGCCGGCGGCGGCTCCGCTTCCGTCGCACTCCGAGCACGGTTCCAGCACCGAAACCCGGATCCGCTTGGTGGCGCCCTCCACCACCTCCTGGAGGGTCAGCGGCAGGCGTACCCGGATGGACTCGCCCTTGCCACGACGACGACCGCCACCCCTGCGCCGGCGGCCTCCCCCGCCAAAGAGGTCCTCGAAGCCACCCTGGCCCCCGAAATCCCGCATGAAGATCTCGATGGCGTCGTGGAGATCGAAGCCCTGCTGGAACGGACCGCCGGCCCCGGTCTTCCGGGCGCCTTCCTTGCCGAAACGATCATAGGCGGCCCGCCGCTGGGGATCCTTCAAGACCTCGTAGGCCTCCGAAAGCTCCTTGAATCGGGCCTCCGCCTCTTCGGAGCCATTGTTGCGGTCCGGGTGGTACTTCATGGCGAGCTTCCGGTACGCCTTCTTGATCTGTTCCTCATCGGCGTCCCGGGGCACGCCCAGGATATCGTAATAGTCTGCCATTGTGTCCTGTATTGCGTGACGGCGCGGTCCAGTACGCTGCTTCCGGATGGAAGCGCGTCAACCGGATCACTCCAGAATTCTGTTCACCATGGAGGAGGTATAGTCCACGATGGCGATGACCTTCTCGTAGGGCATTCGGGTGGGACCGATGACTCCGATCACACCTTTCAGTCCTCCTACCCTATACTCGGCGGTCACCAGTGTGAAGTCCGAAAGCTCCTCGGTGGGGTTCTCACCCCCGATGGTGACCTGGAGCCCGGTGGGGTGAGCCCGCTCGCCCAGCACGCGGGAGAGGAGCTCGCGGCGCTCCGTGAGTTCCAGCAGCCCCTTGAGGCGATCCCCCGAGGTGAACTCGGGCTGTGACGCCAGGACACTGGTGTTGCCAAGGTGGATCTCGGCCGCCGCCATCTCGGGCCAGTCGAAGATCTCCGGCCCCGACTGCATGAAGATATTCAGAATCTCCTCGGCGGCGGGGTCGTCCCCTGGCGCGGCGTCCCGCATTCGCTCCGCCACGCTCTGGCGGATCTCCTGCAGGGTGAGCCCCGCCAGTCGCTCGTTCAACAGCAGGGTGAGGGTCACGAGGGTGTCTTCCGGCACCTCGCAAGGCAGATCCACGTAGACGGTCCTCACCACGCCACTTCGTATCTGGGCAACCAGGAGCACCTTGCTGGAGGACACCCGAACCAGGTCCAGCCGGTCCAGCACCGCAGCCTGCAGGCGAGGCGCCGCCGCCACCCCCAGTTCCTGGGAGAGAAGCCCCAGGGCCTGAATGGCCTTCCGGACAAGCCGCTCCACCGCCGACGCACCCACCCGGTCCAGCTCCGAAGCGATCTGCTCCATCTCGTGCTCGCTCAGCGAGGCCGGCTGCATGAGGTGGTTCACGTAGATACGGTAGGCCAGGTCCGTGGGAACCCGTCCGGCCGAAGCGTGGGGATGCAGGAGGTATCCCTTCTCTTCCAGGTCGCTCATGGTGTTGCGAACGGTGGCCGGCGAAACCCCCAGATCGAAGGTTCGGACCACGTTCCGGCTCCCGGCAGGCTCGGCGGTGTCCACGTAGATCCGCACCACCGCCTCCAGGACGCGACGCTCACGGTCGGTGAGTTCGCTACCGTCCAGGTGCGTCAGAGATTGCTCGCGGCCTTCGTCGCGCATGTATCCTCTCAGGGTTGGCGGGGGCCTGCCGCAGGGTCCGGCGGAGTCCACTCGACCGGAAATCGGGCCGCCAGCTCCACGGCCAGCGTGTCCAGCAGGAGCCATCCCCTCTCGTTGAGGCGGATCTGCCCCGGCTCGTCCCGGGCCCAGCCCATGCTCACCCATCGCTCTCGAATATCGTGTGCCTCGACAGGCAGGTGGGTCAGGGTGACGCCCTCCCGGAGCCTGAGCCGGCTCCAGACCCACTCCAGGGCCCGTGCCGCGGCGCCCGGGCACTCTCGACCCCGGGCCGGATCGTCTCCCTGCCGAATCCTGGAGAAGTATGCTTCCCACGGCGCCAGGTTCCAGACTCGGACCTCGCCGGAGAAGGAGTGGGCCCCGGGCCCGAGACCCAGAAAGGGGTCGCCCTGCCACACGGACCGGGCATGAACGGGAACATCGCGCGGGAGGGCAAAGGAGGTCAGCTCCCACGCCCGATATCCCCGTTCCTCCAGGAGGGCGAAGATCTCCAGGTACTCCCGGGCGACACGATCTGGATCCCAGGGCTCGTCGGTCTCTACGAGGGACAAGTGCGGCACGTGCAGTTCCTGCGACAGGCAGTCCGCCGTGTGCACCGCCCCGGGTGCCGCAGGGCCGCCGAACTCCACGTCAACGCTCCACCGTACATCCTGGGCGCCGGCCAGAAGCCGGGCGGCGGCACGAACCTCCGCAAGGGCCCCGCAGCGGAGAGCGATCCGGTTCACGCCCGCCGTGCACCACGCCTCCAGGAGTGGGGCCGACAGGCGTCCCGGATCGAACTCCACCGTCCACTCCCCCCGATCCTCGAGATCCACGTCCAGCGACTCCAGCAGGGCTGCGGGCACACCCGGTCCCAGGCCCGATGCACAGCCTCCACCCACGTGGATGGACTCAAGGGACGGCGCAAGACGCCACCCTCGACCCTGTCGCGCCCGGGCCTCGCTACCCAGCGCCGCCACCCAGTCGGCGCCCGCGTCCTCCGTCTCCGGGACGCCCAGATACAGGTGCCGGATCACTGGTTTCCGGGCATCAGCCAGGCGGCTCAACTGGAGTCCCTCCTCGTGCCGGACTTCTGTTTCCGACGGCGGCGGCGACGCTCTGCGGTGACGGCCGCCACCCGGCGGTCCACCTCCCGCTCCGGAAGGCGCCATCCCTGGGGAAACCGCACCGCCCCACCCAGGAGCTCGAGCTCGCTCAAGGCCGCCAGGAGCGTAGAAGGAGAGAGACCCACCTTCCGGCTCAGGACATCGGAGGTCTGGGGCCGGGATTCCAGCACGTCCAGGAGGCCGTGGGGGTCGGGGATCTCGCCCAGGCCCCGGGTGTCGGCCAGACCAGAACCCGCCTCGGCGTCCCCGTCGGGCTTGCCCGGGGGAATGAGGCCCTCCTTTCGGAGGTCCGGAATCAGGTCGCCGGGACGGGTCAGGGGGATCCCGCCAACCTTCAGGAGCTCGTTGGTCCCCCGCGACTGGGGGTAGTCCACCGCCCCCGGAACCGTGTACACACGCCGCCCCATGTCTCCGGCCATGTCGGCGGTGATCATGGCTCCGCTGGGAACCCCCGCCTCTACCACCGCCGCGGCCACGGGCAGGGCCGCCAGGATCCGGTTCCGCCGGGGAAAGTGGTGCGGACGGACCTCCTCGCCCGGCAGGAACTCGCTCATGAGGAGCCCTCCTTCGCGCACGATCCGGGCCTGGAGCCGCCGGTGGGACGGGGGATGGGCCCGGTTCAGCGGCGACCCCAACACGGCGATGGTGGAACCGGGGCCCTCCAGGGCACCCCGATGGGCGGCGGCGTCGATTCCCAGGGCCAGCCCGCTGGCCACCGGCACGCCGATGCCGGAGACCACCCGACCCAACTCCCACGCGAACCGGCGGCCGGCTCCGGTGGCCCTCCGGGTCCCCACCACCGTCACCACTGGTCGCTCCAGCAGCTCCATCTCACCCAGCAGAAAGAGGATCGGCGGTGGATCGGCCAGCTGGGCCACCCGAGGCGGATATCCCGGGAGCCCCCGACCCACCACGGCCACCCCGGCCTCACGGGCCCACGACAGGACCGCCTCGACCTGCGCACGGGCGTCCGGCTCGTGGCGACGGCGGGCCGCCGTCCACCCGGCCACGTCGGCGAACTCCTTCGCCGACGCTTCCAGCGCCGCCCGGGCGGAGCCGAACTTCTCGTGCAGCCGCGCCCCGGTCAGGTCCCCCACTCGGGGCGTGAGCCGCAACCGGAAGAGGGCCATGAACTCTTCCCGCTGGGCCCTGTCGTAGCCTACAACTCCTCGTCCACGCGACTCCACCAGTCCTCCTCCTCGGCCGCTTCCCCCTCCCCGGAATCCGGCGAGATCGACCCCTCGGTCACTCGGTCGGGTCCGGGCCCCAGCTCCCGGGGCGGGGGGGCATGGGCATCCGCCGGGTCGGCGTCGGCGTCTTCCCTCTCCCGCACCTCCTGAATCCGGGTCCAGAACCCTTCCAGGAGTTCGTCCAGACCCTGCCGGGCCACCGAGGAGATCCGGTAGATGTCCCACGCGTCGGGGGCCTCCACCGGGGGGAGTTCGGCATCAGCGGGAAGCAGGTCGGCCTTCGTGAAGACCAGGCAGTGGGGCCTGGAGGCCAGCTCCTCGCTGTACCGGGCCAGCTCGGTGCGCAGGCGCTGATAGGTGGCCTGGGGCTCCGGATCGTCGAGCGCCACCAGGAGCGCCAGGGCCCGAGTGCGCTCGATGTGGCGGAGGAAGCGGTGCCCCAATCCCTTGCCCTCGTGGGCCCCCTCGATGATCCCGGGGATGTCGGCCATGACAAAGGACCGGAAGCCCGAGAGCTCTACCACCCCGAGGTTCGGGACCAGGGTGGTGAAGGGATAGTCCGCCACCCGGGGTCGGGCCGCCGAGACCGTGGCCAGGAGCGTCGACTTTCCGGCATTGGGCTCCCCCACCAGCCCCACGTCCGCCAGGAGCTTGAGGGTCAGCTCCACCGTGCGGCGCTCGCCCTCCTTTCCGGGCTCCCAGTTCCGGGGAGCCTGTCGGGTGGCGGTGGCGAAGCGAGCATTCCCCCGGCCGCCTCGTCCCCCGCGAGCCACCACCATCCGCTGGCCCTCAGTGAGAAGCTCGCCCAGGAACTCATCGGTCTCCACGTCCCGGACCTGGGTGCCGGGCGGCACGCGGAGGACCAGGTCCTCCCCGCTCCGGCCGGTCCGGTTGCTCCCCTCGCCGTGCTGCCCGCGAGGCGCCCGGTACGAGGAGCTGTAGCGATAGTCACGAAGGGTCGAGAGCTGGGGATCCACCTCCAGGATCACGCTCCCTCCGTCTCCACCGTCTCCACCCGACGGTCCTCCCCGAGGAACGCCGGATTCCCGTCGGAAGGCCTCGGCGCCGGAGCCTCCGACACCCCCTTCCACCTCGAGCTTTACCTGATCTACGAACATCGACATCTCCCGCCCAATGCGTGTGGACCCCTGCCGGGGCCGTGTCCGGGGCTTCTCGTCGTCCGGGTTTCGGGTCAGCCTCGACGGGCTTTCACCCGCTCCCAGACCTGCCGGGCCCGGCCCTCGTCGTTCGGTGTCATGAGGTCCCGGACCGCCTCCAGCGTCTCCTGGACCATGGCCTCGGTGGCGCCCACCTCCAGGGCGCCCCGGAGGTGCGAGTAGAGTTGCACCGGCACCCCCGCTACCGCCAGGAGGGCCACGATACACAGCTCCCGGTTCCGCAGGCCGAGTCCCGGACGACCCAGCACCTTCCCGTATCCCTCCTCCACCATCCACCGGTCCATGTCGGGGTGCAGGTGGGCAATGTTGGCCCTCAGCGCCGGGTACTGGTCCCCGTACACCCGCCGGCAGACCTCCTCGCCTCGACGCCCCCGGGTCGTGGAGGCGTCGCCCCGGGCTCCGGAGGCCGGACGCCCCGACACCCGACGCCAGAGCGCCAGTGCGTTCAGCGCCCCCGGAAACCCCACGAAAAGGTGGCTCTGCACCAGGACTTCCTCCACCGCTACGGGATCGGCCGCCTCCAGCGCGTCCTCCAGTGCCGCCCGCTGCCGATCTTCGTCGCCGGTGGCCACGGCGCCACTCACCCGGACCAGCGCCCCGAGTTCTCGACCCAGCACCCCACCGTCACGGGCCCGGGCCCGGTGGAGCCCGCCTCGACTCCGGAGCCCGGCCACGGGCCGGCCCAGGGTGTTGGGCACCGGCGGCTCCCCGCGGCGGACCATCGCCTCGCTCTGGTCGTCGCCCAGTACCTGCAACTCCCCCAGCACGGCCATCAGAGCCACCTCGGCGGCCCGCCGGGAGCCATCCTCCACCTTGAGGGCGATCCCCCGCCCGGTCTGCCGGTCCAGGGCACAATAAACCCCCTCCGCTCCGACCTTCGCCACCACCCGACCCCCAAGCTCCGTCATGAGCTGGGTGCACAACCGGTCGGTGCCCGCCACCTGGAAGGGATGGGCCGTCATGGCGTCCAGGACCGCCGACGGCCCTTTGTCGCCGGCGTCGGCGGCTGCGGCCAGTTCCGCGAAGGCCCGGGCCATGGCGATCAGGGGTACCCCGAAACAGGGCACCCCGCAGCCATCCACTCCCTGCACGATCTCGTGACGCGCCACCCCCGTCCATCGTTCCACCTCCGCCAGGATCCGCTCCTGCACCGGGTGCTCCGGCCTACTGTACCCGCCGGTGGGCCATCCCTTGGCCCGGGCCAGGGCCAGCATTCCCGCGTGCTTTCCGGAACAGTTGTTGTGAATGGGTTCGCTGGTCCCACCGGCCCGAAGCAGCCCGTGGGCCGAAGCTTCGTGCATGGGTGGGTGCGGCCCGCATTCCAGCGCCGATGCATCGAGTCCCACTCGCTCCAGGAGACTTCGCACCACCTGCAGGTGCTCCGGCTCCCCCCCGTGCGAGCCGCAGCACACCGCCAGCTCGGCCGGGGTCACCCCCCGGGCCTCCACCACGCCCTCCAGCACCAGGGGGAGAGCCTGAATGGGCTTCGCCGCCGAACGCATGTAGGTCTGCCGCTGGGGGTCTCCGCTCCAGGCCGCCAGCGACCCATCGGGTTCGACCACCGCCGCGTGGACCCGGTGGAGAGACTCCACGAGCTCGCCCCGCACCAACTCCACGGTCAGCGCCATCAGGATCGCTCCCGGAACGAGCCGCGGCCATGGCAGGGCGGGTACGGAAATCCGCCCCCGGTCACCTTCCAGGTCCTCATCATCCCAGGAGCTCCCATCCGTTGGTGGCGAGCAGACCCACCCCCATGAGGAGGAGGAAGAAGGAGAAGACCCGGCGAAGCACCCGGGTGGGCATCTGGTGATTCCAGGCCGCTCCCACCGGAGCCATGAGCAGCGCGCCGGGGAGCATGGCCGCCAGGAGGGGCAGGTGCACGAATCCCGCCGAGCCGGCCGGAAGCCCTTCCACCCCCCACCCGGCCACGGCGTAACCCAGGGTCCCGGCCACCGCCGCGAAGGTGATGATCCCCAGCGACGCCGCCGCCACCCGCTCCAGGTCCATCCGAACCCACTGGATCAAAATGGGAATGGCCACCACACCGCCCCCCACCCCCAGCAGCGCCGACATGAAGCCCACCGCGCCTCCGCCCCCCAGCGCCGCCGGCCAGCGCACCCGGCCATTGGCCGGCGTCTCAGCGGTTTCCGGCGCGGCCCGACCCACGGCCAGACGCCACGCCATGAAGACCAGGAAGGCGCCGAAGAGCGTCTTGAGAAGAAGGGAGGGAAGCTCGATGGCCACCCGGGCCCCCAGCACCGCCGTCAGGGCTGCGCCCATCCCCAGGGGAACCACCGCGGACCACACCACCAGCCCGCGACGACGGTAGGCCACGAGCCCGGAGAGGGCCGTGGGGACGATGAGGGCCAGGGAGGTGGCGTGGGCCAGGGCCGCCTCGTGTTCGGGAAGAACGTCCACCCCGCTCCAGGCCACGCCGCCGATGAGCAGGTACAAGAAGGGGACGATGAGCACTCCGCCACCGATTCCCAACAGACCCGAGACCGCACCCACCACACCGCCAACGACCAGAGCGGCCAGGAGGGCGATGACACTCAGCGGTCGCCGTCCTCTCTGGAATCGGCCGCTGGGTCGTCCACCTCATTGGCGTCCTCCTCGGCGGGCCCCCGGGGGATGGGGCTTCCGGCACGCGCAAAGAGCTCCGTCCGGTCTGTCACGCCGGCCAACAACTCCACGGCCTTCAGCACGAGGGAATCCTCGGCGGCGTGTCGAAGGAATCGACCGCGCTCCCCGCCGGCCTGTCCAGCGATCTCGCCCCCCAGCTGTCTCAGGAGGAAGCGACTGGATCCCTGCACCGTCTCCGGATCCACCTCGACTCCCATCTCCTCCAGCCGCTGGCGAAGTCGCTCCAGCTCGTCGCTCCGGAGAGAGAAGTCCGCGGGATCCACCTCGTGCTCCTGCAGGAAGTCCACGGCATGGTTGAAGATGGCCGTGTTCACCTGCCCCGCCCTGCGGAAGAGGGACTGCACCGCCAGCTGCTCACCGGTGCCCAGGGTGTCCGGAAGCACCAGCAGGTCGGGCACGATGCCCCCGCCCCCATGGAGCGGTCGGCCGGCGTAGGAGGTCACCACGGGCCGTCCCGTGGTATCCGGCACCTGCACGAACTGTCCGTCCAGAGTGAGGACAACCCGCCGCTCCTCGTCCCGCGGCGTGGGCTCTTCCTGCGGCGGCTCGTCCGGCTCCACGTCGGCATCCGGATCGGTCTCGGACTGTGGATGCAGCTCCGGGTGACCCGCAGGGACCTCCGCCACGGTGGCCTCGTCGTCCCGAGGGCGCTCGATGGACCGTCCCCGTGGGGTATACCAGCGGGCGGTGGTGAGCTTCAGGACGTTTCCGCCGGAGAGGGAGAAGAGGCTCTGGACCGATCCCTTACCGAAGCTGGGCATGCCCACCACCACCGCCCGATCGTGGTCCTGCAGGGCGCCGGCCACGATCTCCGAAGCCGAGGCGCTGCCCCGATCCAGCAAGACCACCAGGGGAAGATCTTCGAAGCGATCCGACGAGGAGGCCGTGAGGCGGGTGTTCTGCTCCCGGGCCTGCCCCCGGGTCTCGGCCACGGCGTCGCCCCGGGCCAGGAAGAGGTCCGCCACCTGGATGCCCTGATCCAGGACCCCGCCGGGATTCCCCCGGAGGTCCAGCACCAGCGAAGTGGCGCCCTCGTCCACCAGCGAGTCGGCCGCGGCCCGCAACTCGCGGGTCGACGTCTCGCTGAACAGGCGCAGGGGCAAGTACCCCACGCCGTCGTCCAGGAGAGCGGCGAACGGCACCGAACGAATCTGGATCTGCTCACGGGTGAGGGTGAACTCGATGGGCTCGTCCACCCCCACCCTGCGGATCTGCACCTCGGTGTCGGCACCCGGACGTCCCCGGAGCACCTGGACGGCCCGCTGCGACGACCAGCCCCGGGTGGACTGGCCGTCCACCTCGACGATCTCGTCACCTGCCCGGATTCCGGCCCGGGCTCCCGGACCTCCGGGGAGGGGACTCACCACGGTGATGTACTCATCGCGGTCCACGATCTCGAGACCCACTCCGCCGTAGTCGCCTTCGGTCTGGATCCTGAAGTTCTCGTAGTCTTCCCGAGAGAGGAGAGAGGTGTTGGGATCGCCCAGCCCGCGAATCATCCCGTCAATGGCCGACTCGTAGAGCTTTTCCCGCTCCACCGGATCCACGAAGCGGTCGGCAATGTGGTCGGCCACCTCCTGCAGCAGGCGGGTCTGAACGTAGACGTTCTGGTCCTGGGCCACACCCTGCTGGAGAAACCAGCCCCCGATGAGGAGGGCGAGCACCAGGATGATTCCCGGTCCCAGGGCTGAACGTGATGGCTTCATGGGTGAGGCGATGTGGGGATGGAGTGGCGTGCCCCGTCTTCAACCCTCCGGCGGGCCGAAGGTTTCCGGGAAACGGCGGCGCAGGATCTGCCGGATCACCAGGTGGAGCTCCATGGTCTCGCCACGAGCCGGCACCACGTGGGCCACCGGATCGCCGGCGGCCAGCTTCCGGTATCCGTCACGGATCCGGGCCATGAACGCCTCGCCCTCTCCCTCGATGCGGTCCGCCATCTTCCCTCCCTCCCGCTGCCGGCGCACGCCCTCTCCGGGCGGAACGTCCAGGACCAGTACCAGGTCGGGCTGGAGCCCGTCGGTGGCAAACCCATTCAACTCGCGGGTGCGCTCAAGGCCCAGATCCCGGCCGATTCCCTGGTACACGAAGGTGGAGTACTCGAAGCGGTCGGCGATCATGACCCGACCTTCTTCCAGCGCGGGTCGGACCACGTCGCTCACGAAGGCGGCCCGGGCCGCCAGCATCAGAAGCAGCTCGGTGCGGGCCGGCATCTTCAGGTCCCGCTTCTCAAGCAGTAGTTCCCGGATGGCCTCACCCACCGGGGTGCCGCCGGGCTCCCGGCCCAGGCGATGGGGCACGCCCATGCCGTTCAGCCAGTCGGTCAGGAGAGCGGCCTGGGTGGTCTTCCCCGATCCCTCACCGCCCTCCAGGACGATGAAGAGCCCCCGGCTCGAGGTCGCCCCCTTCACGGCGCTCACCGACATGGGCCCCTCACTCGTAGTAGTCCAGACCCAGGTGGGTCAGCGGCTCCTCGCCTCCCAGGTGCCGGAGCGTGTTCTTCAGCTTTCGGTGCTGGATGAAGAGATCGTGCTCCGGATAGAGTCCAGGTGCCGTCTGGGGGCTCTTGAAGTAGAAGGAGAGCCACTCCTGGATGCCGCCCCATCCGGCCCGGGCAGCCAGATCCAGGAAAAGGGCCAGATCCAGCACGATGGGCGCCGCCAGGATGGAGTCCCGACAGAGGAAATCCACCTTGACCTGCATCTTGTAACCCATCCACCCCACGATGTCGATGTTGTCCCAGCCTTCCTTGTTGTCGCCGCGAGGCGGATAGTAGTTGATCCGCACCTTGTGGTAGAGCTGGCCGTAGAGATCCGGGTACATCTCGGGCTGAAGGATGTGCTCCAGGACGCTGAGCTTGGACTCCTCCTTGGTCTTGAAGGAATCGGGATCGTCCAGGACGGCCCCGTCCCGGTTCCCCAGGATGTTCGTGGAAAACCAGCCCTCGATGCCCAGCATGCGGGCCTTGAAGCCCGGTGCCAGGATCGTCTTCATGAGGGTCTGACCGGTCTTGAAGTCCTTGCCGGCAATGGGAACGCCCCGCTCATCAGCAGCCGCTTCCAGGGCCGGCACGTCGGCGGATAGGTTCGGGGCACCGTTGGCGTAGGGCACGCCCTCCATGATGGCGGCATAGGCGTAGATCATGCTGGGAGCGATGGCGGGGTCATTGGCCTTCATGGCCGCCTCAAAGCTCTCCATGCTCTCGTGGGCCGAGCCGGACCGGAGAAAAATCTCAGTGGAACCACACCAGATCATGACGAGGCGCGTGCAGTCGTGCTGGTCACGGAAGCGCCGGATGTCGTCCCGGAGCTGCTGGGCCAGCTCGAACTTGTTGTCTCCGGACTTCACGTTCGGACCGTCAAGCCGACGGACGTACTCTTTGTCGAAGATCGCCGGCATGGGCTTCACCGACCGGAGAAACTCCTCCATGGCATCCAGGTGATGTCGCTCCAGCACCCCGGCCTCCAGGGCACTCTCGTATCCGTCGTCGGGAATGGGGTCCCAGGCCCCGAAGACCAGGTCGTCCAGCTCGGTCAGCGGAAGGAAGTCCTTGATGAGGGGCGTCCGATCGTCGGTCCGCTTCCCCAGCCGAATGGTGTTGAGCTGGGTCAACGATCCGATGGGGCTCGCAATGCCCCTCCGCGCCGCCTCCACCCCGGCCACCACCGTGGTTCCCACCGCTCCGAATCCGGGGAGGAGGACGCCGAGGCGCCCCTCCGCCGGACGAATCTCCGGTTTGTCGCTCACTTCAGCTTCTCCGTTGGTTTGACTGGTTCGGGGGCGTCCGGCTCATCGAGTGGGACGCCCGTTGCGTTCTTATAGACCCACACCATTCGCTGCCCGGCGGTGAGGATCGTGGTCACGGCCAGGATCACGATGATGATCTTCAGGATCAACCCGTCCCACATGAGACCGAAGAGGAGGGAGCCCAGCCCCAGCAGCACCACCCGCTCGGCCCGCTGCATGAAACCCACGTCGCAGTCCAACCCCAGGGCCTCGGCCCGGGACCGGGTGTAGCTCACCATGAGGGAGCCGCCCATGGCCAGAAAGATGACGTAGACCATCCAGACATCGGCCAGCTCGGCGCCGTACTGGTTGTAGAGCGAGAGAAGGCCCAGAAAGACCACGATCTCGCTCAGTCGGTCCATGGTGGAATCGTAGAAGGCCCCGAACTTGGAGGCCAGCCCGCTCTCCCGGGCCACCCGGCCGTCGAAGATGTCCAGGACGCCGCCCACCAGGATCAGGAGTCCGGCCCACCGCACGCGATCCAGGTGGTACAGGTACCCCGCCCCCACTGTCGACAGGAAGCCGATACTGGAGATGGTATTGGGGTGGACGCCCCAGCGCACCAGGGCCTGGGTCACCGGATCGATGATCCGGTAGACGGGGTCGCGAAAGATCTTGAGAGAGGGCATGGCCGCAGTCCGGGATCACGACGGCATGATGATTCGGCCCTCCGCCCCTTCCTGGATGCCCTTGGAAATCGTCTCGTTCACCTTCTGAAGCAGCTTGTCGAAGTTGGACTGAGCCGCCACCAGCCGCTGGTATTCGGGCCGACCTTGCAGGTCCCGGGCCAGCTCCTCGTAGCGCTCCTTCTGCTCCTCCGGCGGCTCCTTGCCGCTCCGGAGCATGGTGACCATCTCCGACTCCAGCTTCTCCAGCTCGGTGCGGAGGGTGGCCAGGTCCCGCTCGTCGTCCACGGCCTGGGCCGCTCGCTTGAGCGCCTGGTATTCGTCGGTGCGCCCCAGCGCCTGTCCCAGGTTCTCAGCCATCTCCATGATCTTCTTCATTCATCCGTCCCTTCGCTTCTCATTCGAGAGTTCGTCCTGCGAGTCGATCCCGCAGGCGTGTCACGACCTTCGGTTCGGTGGGCCATGACGATCCGGTCCCGGCCGGACAGGTCCCGGAGCGTGACCGGGGCGCCGAGCCCCGGCTGACTTCGGATGGCGTCGGCCACCTCGTGGGCCTGCCCGGCCCCCACCTCCAGCGCCAGGAGCCCTTCGGCCCGGAGGAACTCCGGAGCCTCCCGGATCAGCCTCCGGAGAACGTGGAGGCCGTCGCCGGAGGCCATCAGCGCCTCCATGGGCTCCCACTCCCGCACCTCGGGAGCCAACTCCTCGTACTCCCCGGCTGCAACGTAAGGTGGATTCGACACCACCACGTCGAACTCCTCGCCGGACTCCAGCGCGTCCAGAAGGTCGCCCTCCCGGAACTCCACCACCTCCCGCATGGACTCGTCCAGCCGCTCCCGGTTGGCCCGTGCCACCTCCAGGGCCGCCGCGGACCGGTCGATGCCCACCACCCGTCCGAAGGGGCCCTCCCGGGCCAGCGAGAGGGCGATGGCGCCGCTCCCGGTTCCCACGTCCACCGCAGACAACCCTTCCCTTCCCCACTCCCGCACCCGGGCCAGCACCGCCTCCACCAACTCCTCGGTCTCGGGCCGGGGGATGAGCACGCGGGGATCCACCTCCAGCACCAGCTCCCGGAAGTGGGCCCGTCCCAGAATGTACTGGAGGGGCTTGCGTCCCGCTCGTTCCAGCAGGAGCGGCTTGAAGCGTTGCAGCTCGTCCGGCGTCACCGGCCGTTCGAACTCCAGGTAGAGCTCCAGACGGGTGGTGTCCAGCGCATGGGCCAGCAGGTTCTCCACGTCGAGGCGGCCGTCATCGATCCCCTTCTCGGCCAGGTACTGGGTGCTCCACCGCAGGAGCCGCAGCACGGTCCAGGGCGAACCGGCCGGAGGTGGGCTCACCGGGTCGTGGAACGCGGGCCTGGGCGTCGAGGTCACCCGTCCTCCCGGAGGCGTTCCTCCTCGGCTGCCAGGCGGAGGCCGTCCAGGAGCTCGTCGAGCTCGCCTTCCAGCGTTTCCTCGAGACGGTGGAGGGTGAGTCCGATGCGGTGGTCCGTGACCCGGTTCTGGGGGAAGTTGTAGGTGCGGATCTTCGCGGAGCGGTCACCCGTCCCCACCTGTGCCTTCCGGTCCCGGGCCCGCTCGGCCTCCTGCTCCGCCACCTTCCGGTCCAGGAGTCGGGACCGGAGCACCCGCATGGCCTTCGCCTTGTTCTTGTGCTGACTCTTCTCGTCCTGGCAGCTCACCACCAACCCCGAGGGGGTGTGGGTGATCCGCACCGCCGAGTCGGTGGTATTCACCGACTGGCCTCCGGGACCGGAAGAGCGGAAGACGTCGATGCGCAGGTCCCCGGGATCCAACTGGACGTCCACCTCTTCAGCCTCCGGAAGAACCGCCACTGTTGCAGCGGAGGTGTGGATGCGTCCGCCGGATTCGGTTTCGGGCACCCGCTGGACCCGGTGCACGCCGGACTCGTAGCGCAGGGTGCCGTAGGCGCCGGGACCTCGGACCACGAAGATGGCCTCCCGGACGGCGCCGGGGATCCCGTCGGAGATGTCCAGCAGCTCCACATCCCAGCC
This sequence comes from Gemmatimonadota bacterium, assembly GCA_007129525.1. Taxonomy (GTDB): domain Bacteria; phylum Gemmatimonadota; class Gemmatimonadetes; order Longimicrobiales; family Gaopeijiaceae; genus PWLA01. Next base: position 14,946 of record SKVI01000288.1, read on the forward strand.
CTGGTGTTCGGCGAAGCGTCGGTACATGCGAAGAAGGTCGGCAGCGAAAAGTCCGGCTTCATCCCCCCCCGTGCCGGCCCGGATCTCCACCACCGCCGGGCGATCGTGAAGGGGGTCCTTGGGCACGAGGAGCCGGCGGGCCCTCCGGGTGAGTTCCTCGATCCGTCCTTCCAGCTCCTGGATCTCGGCCCGGGCCAGCTCGCGGATCTCCTCGTCCTCGGCGTCCCGGGCGAGCTCCCGGGCGCCCTGCAACTCGGTGCGAAGTGTCCTCAGCTCCCGGGCCGTTTCCACCACCGGCTCGAGGGCCGACCGCTCCTGGCCCAGGTCTCGCAGCCGCTCAGGATCCCGGGCCACCTCGGGTTCGGCCAGACGAACGTCCACCGCACGAAAGCGCTCCTCTGCCTCGCTGAGTCGATGTTCGAGACGTTCATCCAGCATGGCAGGTACCACGGAAGCGGCTCCGGACCGTGGGAGCCATCGGGGTCAGCCCCGGAACTCCCATCAGCAAGACTGGGTCAGGAAGCGGCTTTGGCGCCGGGCTCCGCTTCCGTTTCCGGCTCGGACTCGGGCTCCGTTTCCGGCTCGGACTCGGGCTC
>SKVI01000066.1 GCA_007129525.1 Gemmatimonadota bacterium
CGAGCGGCTCCGCCGCATCTTCGCCCTGGTGGAGAAGGCGTATACAGCCACTGCGGCCGGCTCCGAGATGCGGCGCCTGGCCGAGCGGTTCCAGACCGTGGGTGACATCCACACGCACCACGCCCGGGGCGACGTGAGCGTTCAGGTCCACTACCTGGACCATGACCGGGCCGACGACGTCGGGGTACACCCCTTCGAGGTCCATCCGTCGCAGATCGACGAGCTGCGAAAGACCTCTCGCTCGACTCGTCCCGACGCTCTGGCGCTGAAGGTACTCCGCAAGGAGCTCCGGGACGGGGTCCTGGCTTCGTACAAGAAGCTGGAGCCCCGGCTCCGGGACGGGATCCGGGAGCGGGCCGATATGGGTCACCTGGCGGTTCGCGTGACCATTGACCTGCGGCCCGCCGGGTGATTCCGGCGCGCCACCCGCCGCTTCGGGCCGTTGTGGCGGCGCTGGCTCTCTTTCTGACGGGGTCCCTCGTGGCGGCTGCGGTCCCGGGCGCCACCCGGGCGGCGCCGGCCTCCCCTTCGGCGACCCAGGCCCAGGAGCCGTCTGCAGACACCCTCCACCGGGCCCCCCGCGACTCGGTGGAAGCGCTTGCCGCCTTCCACGCCAACATCGCCGCCATCCACGCCAGGGACCGTGCAGCCTACCTCTCCGCATACCTCCAGTCGCCTCGACTCGTCCGCTCCGGTCCCGAAGGGCCGGCCACCGGGTATGAGGAGTTCGCCCGGGATGCCGGGATCGCCTGGCCCGACACCCTGGTGGCCAGTCACCTTCGGGTGACACCCGTGGCCGACGGCGTCGTGCACGGGAGCTATCATTACAGGGTGGTGCAGGACGGGAGCTGGACCCGCGGCGTCAGCGAACGGGTCCTCCTCCGCACGGACGAAGGATGGAAGGTGGGAGTGACCACCGCCTTCCCCTCACCCCCGGATCAGCCTCCACCTCCCTTCGTTCTGGTGGGCGGCACCCTCATTGACGGAACGGGCCGCGACCCCGTTCCCAACGCCGTGGTGGTCCTGCGGGACGGCGAAGTGGCCTGCGCCGGAGACCGGGACCGATGCCCCGTTCCCGAGGACGCCGAGGCGGTGGACGCGAGCGGCCACTGGATCATCCCGGGGCTGGTGGACGCCCACGTCCACTTCTCCCAGTCCGGATGGGCCGACGGACGCCCCGACGCCCTGGACCTCCGGGCCGAGCACCCCTATCCCCGGGCCGTGTCCCGACTTCGCGACGAGCCCGAGCCGTTCTTTCAGGGCTACCTGTGCGCCGGCGTCACCTCGGCCTTCGATGTAGGCGGCTTTCCCTGGAGCTGGGAGCTGAGGGACCGGGCCCGGGCCCATCCCTCGGCCCCCCGGGTTCGGGCGGCGGGCCCCCTGCTCTCGACCCGGGATCACTGGCTGAACCTCCCGGGTGAACGACAGTTCCTGCACATGTCCGACCGGGACGTTGTTCGACAGGCGGCCGACTACCTCCTCACCTCCGGCACCGATGCGGTGAAGGTATGGTACCTCCGGGTGGACGACGAAGCCGAGGCGGAACGACAGAGGGAGTACCTCAACCTGGCAGGGCAGTGGGCTCGGGACGCCGGCGTGCCACTCATCGTCCACGCCACTCATCTGGAGGGCGCCAGGGAGGCCGTCCGCGCCGGGGCCTCGCTCCTGGTCCACTCGGTGGAAGACCAGGTGGTGGACGACGACTTTCTTCACATGGCTCGGCGGAGCGGGGTGGTCTACACCCCCACCCTGACCGTCTACGAGGGCTACGATGAGCTCCGGCTTCGGAAGTTCGACGAGGACCGGACCCAGGTGGAGTGCGTGGATCCCCATACGCTGGAGCTGGCCCGGAGCACCCGCCGGCTTTCCGGGGCTCCCGATGCCGAGACCCGGCAGGCGCTCCAGCGACGGGCCGCCGACCGGGCCCAGCTCCTTGCGGAGAACCTGCGCCGGATCCACGACGCCGGGATTCCGGTGGCGGTGGGCACCGATGCCGGGAATCCCCTGACCCTTCATGGCCCGGCCATCTACCGGGAAATGGAGGCCATGCAGGATGCGGGGCTCGAGCCCATGGAAGTGCTGGTAGCGGCCACCCGGGGGGGTGCCCGGGCCATGGGTGTGGCCGAGATCGCCGGCACCATGGAGCCGGCCAAGGCGGCGGACCTGGTGGTCCTGGAGCAAGACCCCCTGGACGACGTGGCCAATGTCCGCTCGGTGCGGATGGTGGTCCGGGGCGGGGAGATCTTCACCCGGGACGAGCTGACCTTCCGACACGCGCCCTGAGGATGCCCCGCGTCCTCCTCTTCTTCGTGGACGGGGTGGGGATCGGGCCGGCAGACGACCGGATCAACCCCTTCCTCCGGGCCCGACTTCCCGTCCTTTCGAAGCTCCTGGGCGGGGTCCCGACCCTGGGGTGGCTCTCCGATTCGGGTGCACGGCGTTCCGTCCCGACTGACGAGCACCCCGCCTCCAGGGACATCCGCCTCCTTCCCCTGGACGCCACCCTGGGCGTGGACGGGTTGCCGCAGAGCGGTACCGGTCAGATCTCCCTTCTCACGGGTCGGAACGCAGCCAGGATGTTCGGCCGGCACTTCGGGCCCTGGCCTCCGGTGCGGCTGCGCCCGTTGCTGGCCCGGGAGAACGTGCTGGTGCGGGCGCAGGAGGCAGGCCTCAAGGTCACCTTCGCCAACGCCTACCCCCGGGGCTACCCCGAGAAGCGGTCCGGCAGACTGGTGGCAGCCCCACCCCTGGCGGCCCGGGCCGCCGGCCTCCTGACCCGGCACCAGCAGGCGCTGGCCGCCGGAGAGGCGGTGGCCTCAGAGATCGTCAACGACGGCTGGCGCCGTATGCTGGGTCCCCACCGGATCCCGGAGGTGACGCCCCGGGAGGCCGGCAGCATCCTGGCGCGGCTGGCCGGCGAGGCCGACCTCACCCTCTTTGCCCACTACTCCACGGACCTGGCGGGACACCGGGGCGGGATGGCGGGAGCGGTGGAAGCGCTGGAACGCGTGGACCGCTTCCTGGGAGGAGTCCTGGCGGCCCTCCCTGCCGATGTCCTTTTCCTGCTGGTGAGCGATCACGGAAATCTGGAAGACGTGCGAGGTGGCCATACCCGGAACCCCGCCCTGGGGCTGGCGGCGGGCCCCCTGGCCGAGCACTTTTCGGCCCGTCCCGACCTGACCCACATCGCCCCCCTGGTGCTGAAGATCCTGGGAGCCTGAGCCCGGCAGTCTGCTCGGGCCGATGAAACCGTCCTCCTGAAACATTTCCGTGTCCCGGCCCCTGGCACATCATTGCGCTGTGACTCGACGGGGAAGGATACTCGGCGCGCTCCTCCTGGAGAGGGGCCACCTGCACCAGGCCGGACTGGAGGAGGCGTTGGCCCGCCAGCGAAGCACGGGCGAACGGCTGGGCGAGGCGCTCCTTCAACTGGAGCTGGTGGAGGAGGAAACCCTCTACGAAACCCTGGCCTTTCAGCTCGACCTCCCCTACTGCGCCCCACCCCTGCGACCGGCTCCCGACGCCCTTCGCCGGGTGCGTCCCGCCTTCGCCCGCCGACGCGGGGTCCTGCCCCTGGAGGCGGAGGACCGGGAGGTGCAGGTGGCCCTCTCGGATCCCCTGGACCTGGAAACCCTGGACGACCTCCAGTTCCAGTGTGGAGGAAGGGTCAGCGTGGTGGTGGCACCCCCGTCCGCCATACGGGACGCCCTGTCGCAGTTGGATGCCGCCCCGAAGAAGCGTGCCGACACCACGCAGTCACCGGTGCCCCGCCTCGTGGACCAACTCATCCGGAAGGCGGCGGACCGCGGGGCCAGCGACCTGCATCTGGAGCCGGCGGGGACGGGGGTTAAGGTCCGGGAGCGGGTCGACGGCATCCTTCGATCCGTCCCTGCCCCGCAGAAGGTCAGCGGCTCAGCCCTCCTCTCCCGCATCAAGGTACTGGGGGGCATGGACATCGCGGTGAAGCTCCGACCCCAGGACGGCGGCTTCACCTTCCAGCACCAGGGGCGCACCCTTGGGATCCGGGTCTCCACCCTTCCGATGGAGCGGGGCGAGAAAGCGGTTCTCCGAATCCTGAACTCCGACGAGGCCCCGACGGGCCTGGAGGAGCTGGGCATGGTGGGCGATCCCCTGGGTCGGCTTCGCCGGATGTTGAAGGGCGGTGGGGGCGTGATCCTCAGCGCCGGGCCCACCGGAAGCGGAAAGAGCTCCACCCTCTCGGCGGCAATCAGCGAGCTGGACCGGGACGAGCTCAACGTGGTGACGCTGGAGGACCCGGTGGAGTATCGTCTTCCTGGAGTCAGCCAGGTGCAGATGCACCCCCGAGCCGGGCTCACCTTCCCCACCGCCCTTCGGGCGGTTCTCCGGCAGGACCCTGACGTGGTCATGGTAGGTGAGATCCGGGACCGGGAAACCGCCGAGATCGCCATGGCCGCCGCCGTCACGGGGCACCTGGTCCTCTCCACCATCCACACCATCGATGCGCCCTCGGGCATCACCCGGCTACTTCA
>SKVI01000162.1 GCA_007129525.1 Gemmatimonadota bacterium
AAGGGCTGCCGCTCCAGTACGTAGATCGTCCGGTAGATCTGGCCGCCCAGCGCCTGAGGCTCCCAGTGGAAGGCCAGCGAAATGTCCCGGGGCAGCACGGCCTGGACCTCGGTCAGCTCCAGGAACGAACGGGCGAGCTGGAAGTCCTCGTTCAGGACCCAGAACTCGCCGTCTCCCTGGCTCGTGAGGAGGAGCGAGCTGAAGGGCCGGAGCGCCATCTCCTCCGCCGCCAGCTCAGCCTCGTCCTCGATCTCCTCCAGCGCTTGCTCGGCCTCTTCCAGCTCCTGGAGCTCCTCTTCAGTGAGCTCGGGCTCCTCCGGCTCCGGAAGGGTGTCGGGGTCCACGTCGGGATCGACGGTGGGAGGCTGTTCGGTGCCGAAGAGGAGGTCCTCCACGTCATCTGCACCGGGATCGGTCTCGGCTCCCACCGCACGGCCCAGCGCCCGGAGGGAATCGGCGCCCAGGGTGGCCACCACCGCCCGATCGATGCGTCCCAGGGCTCCCTCCACTGCCGAGGTGGAGCGCACGAGGCGCCACTCCAGCATGGCCGTCTGGCCCACCAGCTCCCGGGCCCGCTCGGGATCGTCGATTCCGGCCAGCTCCACGATGAGCCGGTCCTGACCCACCCGCTGTACGATGGGCTCCTCGACGCCCAGCTCGTCGATCCGGTTCCGGATGACGCGCTCGGACTGCTGGATGGCGTCGGCTCGGTCCTCCAGCGACATGAAGCCGTCGGGGTCATCCACCTCGAGGACCAGGTGCATGCCGCCCTGGAGGTCGAGTCCCAGCTTCACGACGGAGCCGGACTGCTGGTAGTTGGAGTACAGGTACCAGCCCGAAAAGCCGAGGACGGCCAGAATCAGGATGACCCGCACTCGAATGGAGGAAAACATGGTGTCAGGGGGTGTAGGGAACCGATGGGGAAACCATGAGAGTCACCCCCGCCCCGGAAGGTGACCCGTCTAGCCCCTTATACTCGCAGAGCGGTCCGGGGGTGTCAATCGAGGTCCTTCATTTCCTTCATTTTCGAGGCTACGGACCTTCGACCTGACGATACCCCTCATCGCACCATCCGGTGCCGTGCCTCCTCCCGGCCCAGGGGAGTCAGCCGCAGGCGCCCGCCGGACTGCCGCTCCAGAAGCCCTTGTCGCTCCGCCCTCCTCACCACCCGCCGGGCGAAGTCGGGAGACCACTGGAGGTGCTCCTGCAGGTGGCCCATCTGGTTTTCCACCCGGGCCCGGGCGCCTCCCTCGTGGTTCAGGAGGTGGACCATGAGCATGGTCCGGGCGAAGTCCAGCCGCTGGCGGGCCCGACGACGAATGCCCGCCACCACCCCCCGATGGGGGGCGAAGAGGATGGCCGCCAGGAAAACCACGCCGGCCATTGCCGCCATGGAGCCGGCGATGGAGGCGTCGATGGCCCGAGCCGCCCAGAACCCAGCCACGGCCGAGAAGGCCGCCAGAGCTCCGCTCAGCACGACCATCACCGGCAGCCGATCCGTCAGGAGCCAGGCCGCCGCCGGCGGGGCGATCATGAGGGCCACCACCAGGATCGACCCCACCGCGTCGAAGGCGCCCACCGCCGTCACCGACACCAGCCCCATGAAGCCGTAGTGGATCAGCGCCGGCGAGAACCCCATGGCGGCGGCCAGACCCGCGTCGAAGGTGGATACCTTCAGCTCCTTCCAGAAGACGGCCAGCGCCGCCACGTTCAGCACCAGGATCGCTGACATGAGCCAGAGGGACCGGGGCCCCAGGTCCATCCCCGCCACCTCGAGCCGGCGGAAGGGGGAGAAGGCGATCTCGCCCAGAAGCACCGCATCCACGTCCAGGTGCACGCTTCCGGCGTACCGGGCAATGAGGAGCACCGCCACGGAGAAGAGGGCCGGAAAGACCAGGGCGATGGCGGCGTCCTCCTTCACCCTGCGGGTCCGGTGCAGGGCCTCCACCAGCGCCACCGTGATGACCCCCGTGGCGGTGGCCGCCAGCACCAGGAGCGGGTGCGCCAGGTCCTGCACCCAGAAGAAGGCCAGGACGATCCCCAGCAGGATGGAGTGGGAGATGGCGTCGCTCATGAGAGCCAGCCGCCGGAGCACCAGGAAGACCCCGGGCAAGGCGCAGGCCACCGCCACCACCACCGCCAGGAGCTGGATCTCCACGTCCAGGGCGCTCACGGCTCCCCTCCTGGAGCCACCACGCCCCTGTCCTCCACCTGGGCGCCGGCTCCGTCCTCCCCGGCTCCAGGCAGGAAGAGCGTCCGGGCCCGCTCCACCCCCTCGGGGGTGATGGCCCACCGGTCCGGCTCCACCTCCCGGGCCCACCCCCGCTCCGCCAGGACCCCCAGGCTCCGCCGAGTCCCGGCCTGTCCGCGGTGCATGGCCCGGAGGACCGCCACGGGGTGGGCGTGCTCTCCGCTCTCGCCGTGCTGGGCCGCCAGGGCGTAGAGATCCGAGAGAACCACGTCGGCCCGCACCCGCCGCCGAACCCGGAAGCGGCGCACCAGCTCCGAGACCAGGCCCCGGCCCGGCGCCACCAACAGCGACACCACCACCACGGCCGATGCCACGAGCACGATGGTGGGTCCGGTGGGCACGCCGCCGCCGGTGGCACTCACCAGGGCGCCCGTGACCCCGGCGATCCCGCCCAGCACTCCGGCCAGGATCACCATGACGGACAGGGAGTCGGTCCACTGCCGGGCAGCCGCTGCCGGCGCCACCACCAACGCACTCATGAGGACCACTCCCACCGTCTGCAGCCCCAGCACGATCCCCACCACCAGGAGGGTGGTGAGGAGAACGTCGATGCGGACCATGGGAAAGCCCAGCGCAACCCCGAACTCCCGGTCGAAGGTCAGGAGCTTGAACTCCTTCCAGAAGAGGGCCAGAAGGAGAAGCGCCACGGCGCCCACCCCCACGATGAGGAGCACGTCGCGTACCATCAGGGTGGCGGCCTGCCCGAAGAGGAAGGTCTCGAGGCCGGCCTGGGCCGCGGTGGGCCGGCGCTGCACGAAGGTGAGGATCACCAGCCCGATCCCGAAGAAAACCGAGAGGATGATCCCCAGCGCCGAGTCCTCCGGGATCCGGGAGTGCTTCACGATCCCCAGCACGAAGAGGGTTCCGATCCAGCCGGCCAACGCCGCGCCCAGAACCAGCACCGGCGTGGCCCGCGAACCGGTGAGGAGGAAGGCCAGGCCGATCCCGGGCAGGGCCGCGTGGGAGATGGCGTCGCCCAGCAGGCTCTGCCGCCGCAACACCGCAAAGCAGCCCAGCGCCCCGGCCACCGCTCCCAGCGCCCCGGCCCCCAGGGCCACCGTCCGGAGGGTGTAGTCGAAGAGGAGGGCGTGGAAGAGCCCGCCGTCGCTCAAGGGCCGCCTCCCGGGGCCTCGAATCCCGTCACCCCCTGCAGGAAGGGGACGCGGCCCCCGTAGGCCAGCCGGAGGTTCGGCTCCGTGAAGGCCTCGTCCACCGGACCGGCGGCGATCATCCGCACGTTCAGGAGCGCCACCTCGTCGAAGTATTCCCTCACGGTCTGCAGGGCGTGGTGCACGCAGACCACCGTGTCGCCCCGGGCCCGGAGCTCCCGGAGCACCTCCACGATGGCCTTCTCGGTCCGGGCGTCCACCCCCTGGAACGGCTCGTCCATGAGGTGGATCCGGGCCTCCTGCACCAGGGCCCGGGCCAGGAACACCCGCTGCTGCTGGCCCCCGGAGAGCTGGGAGATCTGCCGGTCGGCGAAGGCCTCCATGCCCACCTTCTCCAGCGCCTGCATGGCCTCCCGACGCTCGCGGCGCCCGGGACGGCGGATCCACCCGAGGCGGCCGTACGTCCCCATGAGCACCACGTCCAGAACCGAGGTGGGAAAATCCCAGTCCACGCTCCCCCGTTGCGGTACGTAGGCCACCTCACCCCGGGCGTCCCGGTACGGGCGTCCCAGGACCTCCACCCGCCCGGCGGCCCTGGGCACCAGCTCCAGGATGGCCTTGATGAGAGTGGTCTTGCCCGCGCCGTTGGGACCCACGATGGCGGTGAGAACTCCCTGGCGGATGGTGAGGTCGATGTCCCAGAGGACGGGCTGCTCCCCATAGGCCACCGTGAGGTCGTTCACCTCGATGGCGGGCACCGGAGCACCGGATTCGCGCCGGATCAAGCGTCCTCCCGCTCCTCCGCCACCACGGCCGGCGCCAGGGCCTCCACGATGGTATTCACGTTGTGGCGCACCATTCCCGGGTACGTGCCCTCCTCGGTGCCCGGATCGCCCATGGCATCGGAGTAGAGCATGCCCCCGACCTCCACCTCGAAGCCCCGGGAACGGACGGCGGCCTGCACCGCCTCCACGTTCCGGCGGGGAATGGACGACTCGATGAAGATGGCCGGGATCTCCCGCTCGGCCACCAGTCGGGCCACCCGCCGTACATCACCGGTGCCCGCCTCCACCACGGTGGACAGCCCCTGGAGTCCCTCCACCTGGAAGCCGTAGGCCTCGCCGAAGTAGTTGAAGGCGTCGTGGGCGGT
>SKVI01000144.1 GCA_007129525.1 Gemmatimonadota bacterium
CGTCCGGGACGGGGTGGCCATCGTAACCCAGACCTTCGGGCTCCACTCCAACGAGGTGGGGGCCACCCAGACCGCCGCCGAGCTGGCCTGGGACATGGTGACCCGCGACGATCCGGAGATGCAGGAGATCCTGGACAACACCCTGTCCATCCTCTTCCCTTCGCTGAACCCCGACGGCACCGGGCTCATTACCGACTGGTACCGCGAGACGGTGGGAACCGAGTACGAAGGGTCACCCATGCCCTGGCTGTACCACCCGTACATCGGGCACAACAACAACCGCGACGCCTTCATGCAGAACACCATCGAGTCGGTGTACGCGGGCCGACTCATCTTCCGCGACTGGCTGCCCCAGGCCTTCATCGACCACCACGAGATGGGGGGCTCCAGCGCCCGCTTCTACATCCCACCGTACTCCGAGCCCATCCGTCCCGACGGTGATCCCCTGGTCTGGTGGGAGATGCAGTGGTACGGAAGTCACATCGGGACCCGGGCCGATCAGGAAGGGATCGAAGGTGTCACCAACTTCTCCATGTTCTCCGGGTGGGGGCACTTCGGCTTCCACTGGATCACCCCCTTCCACAATATCGCCGGCATGCTCACCGAGTCGGCCCGGACCGGACGGCTGGCCACCCCCGTGTACCTGGACGAGGACCAGCTCCAGGGCAACCGGCGGCAGCTCGAGGTCTATGAGCCCCAGGTGAACTTTCCGAACCCGTGGTCGGGGGGCTGGTGGCGGGTGAGTGATATTGTCCGCCAGCAGAAGCTCTCGGCCATTGCCGCCCTGGAGGTGGCCGCCCGGAACCGGGAGCAGGTCCTCAGGAACGCCTACATCAAGGCCACCCGGCAGGCGGAGCGGGGAGAGCGGGCTGAACCGGTGAGCTACGGCCCCGACGGCCCGGTGGCCGGGTTCCTCGTCCCCGCGGCGCAGCACGACCCCCTGACGGCCCGGAAAATGATCCACCGGCTCCTGCGGCAGGGGATCGAGGTCCAGGAGATCACCGAGGCCTTCGAGCACGACGGGCGGGTCTACGATGCCGGAAGCTGGTACGTGAGCATGGCCCAGCCCAAGCGGGGGGTCATCCGGTGGCTCCTGGCCTCCAACATCTATCCGGACAACCGCTTCACCCGCCGCGCCGACGGAACCCCCATCCGACCGTACGACCTCTCCACCCACACCATGGCCGAGTTCATGGGCGTGCGGGTGGACCGGGTGGAGACCCACCCGGAGATCGCCACCCGGGTGGTGGACTGGGAGCTGGACGACGTCCGGGCCATGCCGGTGGAGCCCGGCGACGTCTCCGTGGGTGCCCACGGGTACCTGGTGGACGGCCGTCAGAACCACGCCTTCCGGGCAGTGAACCTCCTCTTTGACGAGGGCGTGGCCGTGTACCGGGTCGATGATCCCGGTGACTCGGGCCTGCGAGCCGGCGACTTCGTGGTGGAGGCAGACGCCCCGGAAGCCCTCCTGCGACAGGCAGCGGACTCCAGCGGGGTGAGCTTCGCCCCGCTGGAGGTGGACCCCGCCGCCCAGGGCGGAAGTGCTCCCCGGGAGATGGATCGGCTGCGGGTGGGGATGTACCACCGCTACTACACCGGCAACATGGATGAGGGATGGACCCGGATGATGCTGGAGGACTACGGCTTCCCCTACGACAGCCTCCTGGATCCGGCCATGACCGCCGAGAACCTGCAGGCCAACTACGACGTGGTGATCCTTCCCAACGACGGCATGCAGAACATGCTGGGCCGCGACGAGCCGGCCTACGGGCTGGGGCAGAACATTCCCCCGGAGTACCGCAGTGGCTTCGGCTCCGAGGGGGTGGAAGCGCTGGACGCCTTCGTCCGGGGCGGGGGAACGCTCCTGACCTTCTCCGGCGCAGGCAGTCTCCCCATGCAGGAGATGGACGTACCGGTCCGGAACGTCCTCAGCGGACTGTCCAGCACAGACTTCTGGGCGCCGGGCTCCACCTTCCGGGCCCGGGTCGACACAGGCCACCCCGTGGCCTACGGGATGCCCCGGGACGCCCTTGTACTGCACGGCTTCCAGGGCGGAGACAGCCAGGTCTACGAGACCCCCATCCACGACCACAACGAGCGGGTGCGGCCGGTGGTGACCTACCTCGACCGGGACATCCTCCAGAGCGGCTGGCTCGTGGGTGAAGAGCACATTGCCGGAAAATCGGGCCTCAGCGTGGTGGAGCACGGCGAGGGCCGGGTGATCATGATCGGGTTCCGACCCCAGCACCGCGGCCAGACCCACGGCACCCTCAAGTTCGTCTTCAACAGCCTGGTGAGCTGGCCCTGAGGCCGGCCTCCCGGGAGGCCGACGCACCCTCCTCCCGGGAGGCTCCCCAGCTGCGACCCGCCGACCGGCCTACTCCCGAGGCACGAACTTCTGGAAGCGTTTTCCGGTCTCCACCTCGCTGATGAAGACGTTGCCCCGGGAGTCCACGGCCACGTTGTGGGCCCAGCCCAACTCGCCGGCCCAGCGGCCGCCCCGGGCGAAGTTGCCCACGACCTCGAGGGTCGCTCGGTCCACCACCCAGACCGTCTTGTTGACCCCGTCGGGGACGTACAGGTAGGCCTGATCCGGGTCCGGAGACAGGGCCACGTCCCAGGTGGAACCCATGGAGCCCGTCTCCGGGCGGATCACCAGCTCGTCCACGTAGGTGCCGTCACGCTGAAAGACCTGGAGCCGGTTCTCCGAACGGTCCACCACGTAGACATGGCCGTCGTCGGAGACGGCGATCCCGTGCACCGGGCCCTGGAACTGCTCGTCGGCATTGGGATTTCCGTCCTCGGGTTCGTTCCCGTAGGCGCCCCAGTGGCGGAGGAACTCTCCGGTCTCGGCATCGAACACGATGACTCGCCGGTTCTGGTACCCGTCCGCAATAAAGACCTCGTTCTCGTGGCGATCCACGTGCATGGCCGCCGGTCCCCCCAGCGTGGAGGTATCGGTACTCCCACCGGTGGCGTCGGGCCCATCCCCCTGGCCGATCTGGAAGAGGAATTCCCCGTCACGGGTGAACTTGAGGACGTAATGGCCGCTGAAGCCGGCGTTGGCGGCCCCGCCCCCGATCCAGACGTTGTCTTCGTGGTCGACGTAGATCCCGTGCTCCTCCTGGGGCCAGTCGTACTCCCCGTCCTCGCTGGGTCCGCCCCACGCCTGCACCACGTTCCCCTCGGTGTCGAACTCGATGATGGGAGGTGCCGGCACGCAGCACATGGCGATGGGCGGGTCCTGGGCGGCCCCGGCCCGGAGGTCGGAGAGGGTTACCGGCCGATGCGCCACCCAGACGTGGTCCCGGGCGTCCACCGCGATCCCCGACACCTGACCCAGGATCCAGTCATTGGGAAGGGTGTTGGGAAAGAAGGGATCCACCTCGAAGTCGGTGGCCACCGCCGGCGCCGCCTCGGTGGCGGCGTCCTCCACTTCGCAGGCTGCCATCCCCAGCACTCCCAGGATCAGTAGCCCCGTTGCTGCTCGCACCCAACGTGCCGTGTTCATCCCCGTCGCTCTCCTTGGTTCCGAGTTGTGGCTCGATTCCCGCCTGCCGGCATCCGATATCGGGCTCACCGGCGAGGCTATGGAGAGTATGGGTTGGATGGGCTTCTGGCCAGGGCCGGCGGCGGCGAACGGTGCTCCCGACGACAGTGTGGGGCTGACCTCGTCCGGCTTCTTCGTCCGGCTATTCCCCGGCGACTCTCGACGGGGAGGCCCGTCTCTCGTCGATGACTGGTGACGACGCCTCCTCCTCGGGGACGGTCGGCTCTCCGGGGTCCACGGACCGGGGAATGGACGGTCTTCCGAGGTCCACGGACCAGGGGGTGGACCGCGTTCCGGACTCCACGGACTGGACGACGGCCTGTTCATCGTAGTCCACCGTAAGCACCTTGCCGGCCCGGAGCCGCGCCAGCGACTCGGCCGACACCCCGAACCAGCGCCGCATCTCCTCGTCCGCCACCTCCGGCGCATGACTCCGGCGGTCCTCCCCTCCGAACCGGCGGAGATTGTAGCGGGACCAGCTGACGAGCAAGGTCCCGAGCACAAGAATGATGGCCAGGTAGAGCGCTCCGGTACTGATCACCGTCGCCGGGTCGGGCAGGACGATTTCCCGGATGAAGGCCCGGAAGCCGAGATACCACCCCACCAGGGTAATGAGCGGCACCCAGAGATAGACCCAGATCGCCCAGGCAATCAGAGTCAGGACCCAGTAGAGCCATCGCTGGCGCTTCGACTGGAGGTCCGGCCGGTTGAAGATGAGGGGCGCACCCCCCTCGGGTCCGTATTGCACCTGTTTCGTCTCCCCCTCAACCCTGTTCATGGACTCTCACTCCCCGGTCGGGACTCACCCATATCGCCCGGGTGCCCCGCCTCTTGAGCAGTGCCTTCGGCACCGCGACCACCGTCGTCAACATGTTGATGACCCAGTAGGCGATGGGATACCAGATCATCCAGTAGTAGTAGCGACCCAGCCCCTTCTCGTACCGGGAGTCCA
>SKVI01000171.1 GCA_007129525.1 Gemmatimonadota bacterium
ACAGAGAACCCAGAGACGACCCCGGCCCGGGTCGAAGGCCAGACGCCGTCCCACCGAAAAGCTCTCCAGTGCCTGGTTGGTGCCCAGGAGAGATCCGCAGGAAAGGCAAGTGGAGTACACACCTCTTACAAACCCCGAAACCGGGGCTGGCGATCCGGCGCCCCACTTTCCGATCAGACTTCTAGTCCCCGCCGCCGTTCTCCATTCCCACACCGCTGAGGGTGGCCTTCATGAGGTCCCGGTTCAGACGGGCAATGTAATCGACGCTGATTCCCTTGGGGCAGGCCACCTGACACGCACCGTGGTTGGTGCAGTTGCCGAAGCCCTCTGCGTCGTGGGTCGCCACCATCCCCATGGCCCGCTCCAGGCGTTCGGTCTGTCCCTGGGGAAGATAGGAGAGATGGGCTGCCTTGGCTGCGGTGAAGAGCATGGCCGACGCATTGGGACACGCCGCCACGCAGGCCCCGCACCCGATGCAGGCCGCCGCATCGAAAGCACGGTCGGCGTCGGGCTTGGGCACCGGCACGGCGTGGGCGTCGGGAGCGCTCCCCGTTCGGACCGAGATGTAGCCTCCGGCCTCCACGATGCGGTCGAAGGCGGAACGGTCCACCACCAGGTCCTTCATCACGGGGAATGCGTCGGCCCGCCACGGCTCGATCCAGATTTCGTCGCCGTCCTCAAAGGAACGCATGTGGAGCTGACACGCGGTGATCAGGTCATCGGGACCATGAGCGACCCCATTGACCATCATCCCGCACGACCCGCAGATCCCCTCCCTGCAGTCGTGCTCGAATGCGATGGGCTCGCCCCCCTCCAGGGTGATGGCCTCGTTTACCATGTCCAGGAGGTCCAGAAAGGACATGGAGGGCGAAACGTCGTCCATCCGGTGCGTCTCGAAGCGGCCCTCGTCCCGGGGGCCCGACTGTCTCCAGACGTGCAGCGTCAGCTTCATTACTTGTAACTCCTCTGGGAGAGGGGCACGTATTCGAATGTGAGCTCCTCCCGGTGACGGACCGGCTCCTCGCCGACCCCCCTGAACTCCCACACGGCTCCGTGGGCGAAGTTCTCGTCGTCGCGCCTGGCCTCGCCCTCCGCGGTGGTGTGCTCCTCGCGGTAGTGGGCCCCGCAGGACTCGTCCCGGGTGAGGGCGTCCCAGCACATGATCTCGGCGAACTCAAGGAAGTCGGCCACCCGGCCCGCCTTCTCCAGCGACTGGTTCAGGTCCGCTCCGCTCCCGGGAACCCGGACTTCCTTCCAGTACCGCTCCCGGAGCTCGGGGATCTTCTGGAGCGCCTCCTTCAGGTCAGCCTCATTTCGGGACATGCCGCAGTGGTTCCACATGAGTCGGCCCAGCTCCATGTGGAAGGAATCCACGCTCCGGCTCCCGTTCACCGCCAGGAGCCGCTCCTGCATCTCCGTCACCTCCCGCACCGCGTCCCGGGCTGCCGGATGGTTCTCGTCCACCCCGCCCTGCGGGCCATCGGCCAGGTAGTTGCCGATGGTGAGGGGAATCACGAAGTACCCGTCGGCCAGCCCCTGCATGAGGGCCGAGGCCCCCAGGCGGTTGGCCCCGTGGTCGGAGAAGTTCGCCTCGCCAATGGCAAAGAGCCCGGGCACGGTGGTCATGAGATTGTAGTCCACCCAGAGCCCGCCCATGGTGTAGTGGGGCGCGGGGTAGATCCGCATGGGCACCTCGTAGGGGTCCTCTCCGGTGATCTTCGCGTACATCTGGAAGAGGTTGCCGTAGCGCTCCGAGACCCCGTCCTTACCCATTCGCCCGATGGCGTCGCGGAAGTCCAGGTAGACCCCGTTCTTTCGAGGACCCACCCCGTGGCCGGCGTCCACCATCTCCTTGGCCCGCCGCGAGGCGATGTCCCGGGGCGTGAGGTTGCCGAACGCTGGATAGAGCCGCTCCAGGTAGTAGTCCCGCTCCGAATCGGGAATCTGGTGGGGCGGCCGGTCGTCGCCGGCCTTCTTCGGGACCCAGATGCGCCCGTCGTTGCGCAGCGACTCGCTCATGAGGGTGAGCTTGGACTGGTACTCCCCGCTCTGGGGAATGCAGGTGGGATGGATCTGGGTGAAACACGGGTTGGCGAAGCCGGCGCCGCGTTTCGTGGCCCGCCAGCTGGCGGTGACGTTGCATCCCTTGGCGTTGGTCGACAAGAAAAAGACGTTGGAGTACCCCCCGGTGCCCAGGATCACGGCATCGGCCATGTGGGCCTCGATCTTCCCCGTCACCAGGTGCCGGGTCACGATCCCCCGGGCCTGCCCGTCGATGACGATGATATCCAGCATCTCGTGCCGGTTGTACATGGTCACCCTCCCCTCGGCCACCTGGCGCTCCAACGCCTGGTAGCAGCCCAGCAGGAGCTGCTGGCCCGTCTGCCCCCGGGCGTAGAAGGTCCGGGAGACCTGGGCCCCGCCGAAGGATCGGTTGGCCAGAAGACCCCCGTACTCCCGGGCAAAGGGCACACCCTGGGCCACCGCCTGGTCGATGATGTTCAGCGAAAGCTGGGCCAGGCGGTACACGTTGGCCTCGCGCGACCGGAAGTCCCCTCCCTTCACCGTGTCGTAGAAGAGGCGGTAGATGGAGTCGCCGTCACCCTGGTAGTTCTTGGCGGCGTTGATTCCACCCTGGGCCGCAATGGAGTGGGCCCGACGGGGCGAGTCGTGAAAGGTGAAGCAGTGGACATCGTAGCCCAGCTCCCCCATGGTGGCGGCGGCCGACCCGCCGGCCAGCCCGGTTCCCACCATGATCACCTTGTATTTCCGCTTGTTGGCCGGGTTCACCAGCTCCATGTCGAACTGGTGCTTCTCCCACTTCTTTTCGATCGGGCCGGACGGAATCTTTGCGTCGAGCTCCATTCTCCCTCACTCCTCCAGGTTCAGCAGGTCCGTTCGAGTCAACAGGCTCGACTCAGGTCAGGATTCCGGCGAGGACGGCCAGCGGCACCACGGCATACCCGACGAAGAGCCCGATGGAGAGCACCGCCGCCAGGGGCCTCCGGATCCGATCCACCCGGGGGTTCTGTACGCCCAGGGTAGAAAAGACGCTCCAGAGGCCGTGGTAGAGATGCAGGCAGAGGGCACCCACCGCCACCAGGTAGAACCCCACCACCAGGGGATTCTGGAAGCCGATGACCAGATTGTCGTAGACGTTTCCGTACTCGAAGTCGGGATGGGCGTGGCCGGTGGTGAGGTGGAGGAGGTGGTAGACCACGAAGGCCGCCACGATGACGCCGCCCCAGCGCATGGTGCGCGAGGCATAGGAGAAGACCTGTGACGTCTCCTTCCGGTAGCCCTTCCCCCGGGCCCCTCGACTCTGCCTCCAGAGCTGAACGGCGGCCAGGATGTGGATGCCCACCGCGGCCAGAAGCACGACCCGAACGCCCCAAACGAGACCGTATTCGGGGATCAACGGATACCCCACCTCCCGGAGAAACTCGGCGTAGGCATCCAGCGGATGGGGACCCTCACCGTCATGGCTCTGGAAGGCCTTGAGGTTCCCCAGCATGTGCCCCACCACGTAGCCCAGGAGGATGAGGCCCGACACGGCCATGAAAACCTTCTTTCCCACCGATGATCGATAGAGGGTGCTCACCCTGCGCATGCGCTGTGCTCCTTCCGGGACGATGCCGCCGACTTCCCCTCCCCCATCAGGGGATCCGGTTTCGACGGCTCGGGTGCGTTCAAGGGTTCACGTCGGGGGTACGGGTCCCACTCAGTCCAGGCCCAGCTTGGCGATGGTCGAGCGAACCGCCTCGGCGCTCTTCTCGAGCTCGGCCCGTTCCTGGTCGGTGAGCTCCACCTCCAGAATCTCCGCCAGCCCTTCTTCTCCCAGCTTGCACGGGACCCCCAGGAAGAGATCCTCCTGGCCGTACTCTCCCTCCAGGTAGGCGGCACACGGAAGAATTCGCCGCTTGTTCCGGGCAATGGCCTCGGCCATCTGGACCGAGGCCGAGGAGGGCGCGTAATAGGCGCTGCCGGTCTTCAGGTATCCCACGATCTCGGCCCCCCCTTTCCGGGTCCGCTCGATGAGGGCGTCGATCTTCTCACGGGACAGAAGCTGGGTGAGGGGGATGCCGCTCACCGTGGTGTAGCTCACCAGGGGCACCATGGTGTCGCCGTGCCCTCCCAGAACCAGCGCCTGGATGTCTTCCACTGAGCAATCCAGCTCCAGGGCGATAAAGGACCGATACCGGGCGGTGTCCAGCACCCCCGCCATTCCGATGACCCGTTCCCGGGGGAATCCGGACGTCTTCATGGCTACGTAGGACATGACGTCCAGGGGATTCGACACCATGATGATGATGGCCTCGGGCGACACCCGGGCGATCTCCCGGGAGACGGAGGCCACGATATCCGCGTTCGTCTTCAGGAGATCGTCCCGGCTCATTCCCGGCTTCCGGGCGATCCCGGCGGTGACGATGAAGAGTTCGGAGTCCCGGGCCGCTTCGTAGTCGGTGGAGCCGGTGACCCGGGTATCGAAGCCCTCCA
>SKVI01000168.1 GCA_007129525.1 Gemmatimonadota bacterium
ACGTCGCCCAGCGGCTGAGGGTAGACCCCGTGCTCCAGAATCGGCCCCTGAAACCAATCGTCGTTCTGGTAGAAGTTGCTGGGCCGGAGGATGGTGAAGGGAACCCCGCTCTCCTGTATCGCCTTCTCGATCTCCACCTTCGCCGCGAAGTGGGGGACGTGCGGCACGGTGTCGGCGCCCTGCACCGAGAGGTAGACGATGCGCTGGGCGCCGGCTCGGACTGCTTCGTTCACCGCCACGAGCCCCTCGTGCAGTTCGGTGGGTGCCACGGCGTTCAGGATGAAGATGTTGTCAAAGTCGGTGAACACCTCGTCGTAGGTGCTCGGCTCCAAAAGATCCCCGATGACCGCGTCCACCCCGTCCGGGAGCTCCTGGGCACGCTCCCCGGAGCGGGTGAGCACCCGTACCGATTCTCCCTTCTCCCTGAGGCCGGCCACGACCTGGCTTCCCACCGTCCCGGTTCCCCCAAGTACGAGATGTCGCATCGCTTATCTCTCCTGCGCCTTCCGGCGCCGCTGCAGTGAATCGAAGGCCCGCTGGCTTCGCACACCGGTACCCGGGCATCTCGCCGGCGATCCCACGCCCGGATGTAAGGTCTGCCTGCGCATATGTAAGGTGCACACTACACGCTGACTCCGTCAGCCACCCAGCACGCTCCGGACGAGAACCTCCCCGACGCTCCCCAGCACCGACATCATCAACGCTCCGCCCAACGCCCACCAGAAGCTGTCGATGGTGAGGTGGTCCGTCAGGCCGTCCACGAGCTTCAGCAGGATCGCGTTCACGATCCACCGGGTGATGAAGGCCAGCAGGAAGCCCAGCCCCAGCGTCGCAAGCCCCAGAAGAATGAAGAAGATCCATCCCAGGAAGAAGTTGAGGACGCCGAAGAGCGCCGCCACCAGGATGGCACTCCCGGCGCTCCGGACATGAAAGCCCGGGAGGATCACGGCGGTGAGCCAGACGGCCAGCGACAGGATGACCCAGGACAGGAAGAGACTCATCGGTTTTGCTCCAGTTGGAGTTCTCGGGGAACTTGAACAAGAGCCCCACGGAATGGAGCCCCCATCAAATCTACGGGATTTCTCGAGGTTCGTCTCTTAACGCGTGTAGGCTCTTCGGACCAACGCCCGGCACTTCGCCACCGGAAGATCGACACGAAAGCGCTCAGCGAACTTGCGGTCGCACGGCCAAGGCGGTAGCCATCGTACTCCCCTTCAACCCAAAATCCACTCCAGATCCCGGAGGGATCTATGAAGCTCAGAGTGATCATCCCCGTCCTGGCGCTCCTCCTCCTGGCGGGCGCTCAGGATCTCCGGTCCCAGGACTTCGAGCGGGAGCACGCCTCGTACGACTTCCCCGCCGAGGTGGACGGCCAGGAGTTCATCTTCACCTACGAGGGCACCCACGACATCCTCGAAGACCTCACTCCGGAGATCACCCACGTGGTCTTCGTGCAGCATGGAGCGGCTCAGAATCCGGTCACGTACTTCGACAACGCCGTAGCTGGGCTGGACGCCGCCGCCGCCGACCGGCCGGAGCTGGATCTCCATCGCCACGTCATTGTCCTCTCGCTGGCCGCCATCGGGCAGTCTCACGTTGAGGACAACCCGGACCGCTACGCGAACGGCCACTACCCGTACTGGCCGGGCGGGTGGCGGGGTGGCGAGAACTCCCTGAACGAGCCCTCGGTGAGCAACTTCGACCTGATGGACGCCATGGCGCTCCATGTGGCGGAGCACGCTCCCAATCTCGAGTCCATCGTCTTCGTGGGTCACTCGGCCGGAGGACAGGTGATGAGCCGCTACGCCGTCGGCACCCCCATCACCGAGGATCTGGAGGCTCGGGGGCTTTCCGTCCGGTACATCATCTCGAATCCGTCCACCTTCCTGTACTTCGACCGCCGCCGCCCGGACTTCGAGACCGGGACGGGGATGGTGGACTTCTCCGGTGAACCCCCCGTCGTGGACGGGGAGGAGTGCCCGGGTTTCAACGAGTACCACACCGGGTTCGAGGGTGACGTCCCCGAGTACATGGCCCGGCGACCGGTCCAGGAGATGCTGGATACCTTCCGGGACCGCGAAGTCTATGTCTTCCAGGCCGCCGAGGACAACGATCCCGAGGGGGGCGCGCTGGCCCGGGGCTGCGGCGCCATGCTCCAGGGAGCCCACCGCCTGGAGCGTGGACAGCGCTACTTCGAGTACCTGGGTTCCTTCTACGGAGAGGAGGTCTACGGCAACATGGAGCTGGTGATCGTCCCGGGAGTGGGCCACGATCACGCCGGCATGTTCGCGTCGGAGGGGGGCAAGCAGATCCTCTTCTTCGACTTCTTCGACTAACATTCGACCGGACTGTCAGGTCGGTGGGAGAAGGGGGGCGAGAGCGCTCGGACCCGTCTCGCTCCCCTTCTCCCATTAGACTGCTCGTGTCCGCCCTTCCACCGCCGTCACCGGCCCGTCCCCCGCCGCAGGGAGAATCCGTGAAGAACCGATCCCCCGTCCCCGGAGCCCCCGACGTGAAGTCCGCGCACGGGAAGAGCGCAGGCCCCCCCCGCCTTCCGACCCTCGTCCCAGCCGCCCTCCTGGCGCTCATTCTTGCCGCCGGGTGCGCCGAACCGGTGCCGGCACCGCTGCCCCAGGTGCAGGCGGTCCATGCGTCCGAAGGCGCACTTCACGCTCCCCACGCCGTGGTTTCGACGGCGAACGAGATCTCGAGCCGGGTGGGCGCCGAGGTGTTGCGGGACGGCGGCAACGCCGTGGACGCCGCCATCGCCGTCGGCCTCGCCCTGGCCGTCACCCATCCGGCAGCGGGCAACATCGGTGGAGGGGGGTTCATGATCATCCGCACGCCCGAGGGCGAGGCCACGGCCATCGACTTCCGGGAGAAGGCCCCCCTGGCGGCCCACCCGGAGATGTTCCTGGACGAGGAGGGCGAGTACTCCGCCGAGATTCGCCACCGCAGTCACGTTTCGGTAGGAGTGCCCGGCACGGTGGCGGGCTTCGCGCTGGCCCACGACCGCTACGGTACGGGAGACTGGGCCCGCCTCGTGGAGCCCGCCGTGGAGTTGGCGCGGGACGGCTTCCCCGTCATGCCGGGCCTGGCCCGCTCACTCGCCGGCGTGCTTTCCTCCATGGAGCCCTATCCGGCCAGCGTCGCCGCATTCTCGAAGGACGGAGAACCCTATGAGGAAGGGGATGTCTGGGCCCAGCCCGATCTGGCCGCCAGCCTGGAGCGGATTCGAGACCAGGGCAGGGACGGCTTCTACCAGGGCGAGACCGCACACCTGTTGGTCGAAGAGATGGAGCGAGGCGGCGGCCTCATCACCCTCGAGGACCTGGAGCGCTACGAAGCGGTTGAACGCGAACCCATCCAGGGCACCTTCCGGGGCCTGGAGGTGGTGAGCATGCCTCCTCCGTCCAGCGGCGGCACGGCGCTCGTCCAGATGCTGAACATCCTGGAGGGGTACGACCTCGCCGAAATGGGCCACGGCTCGGCCGCCCACCTCCACCACCTGGCCGAAGCCATGCGGATCGCCTACCGGGACCGGGCCACCCACCTGGCCGACAGCGACTTCTGGGACGTGCCGGTGGAGCGTCTCACCAGCAAGGAGTACGCGGAGGAGCTCCGGGCGGAGATCGACTCCGAGGCGGCCGGCGTGTCGTCCGTGGACGACGTGGAGGTGACGGCCGAGGCCGAACAGACCACCCACTACTCGGTCATCGACGCCGACGGAATGGCGGTGTCGGTGACCTACACCCTCGAACAGAGCTACGGTTCGCGAATCACGGTGACCGGAGGCGGCTTCCTCCTGAACAACGAGATGGGTGACTTCAACGCACGTCTGGGCCTTACCACCGAGGGGGGTCTCATCGGCACCGAGCCCAACCTTGCCCGCCCCGAACAGCGGATGCTGTCGAGCATGACGCCCACCATTGTGACCCGAAACGGTGAGCTGTTTGCCGTGGTCGGAACCCCCGGCGGCCGCACCATCATCAACACGGTTCTCCAGGTCGTGGTGAACCTGGGGGCGTTCGACATGGATCCGGAAGCAGCGGTAGCCGCGCCCCGGATCCACCACCAGTGGCTTCCCGATCGCATATCGCTGGAGCGGGCGCTTGATGGTGAGGAGCTGGTGGCGGCCCTGGAGGGGATGGGGCACGAGGTCAGCTTCCGGGGCGGGCAGGGCACGGTCCATTCGGCCTTCATCGATGTTTCGACCGGCGAGCGGATCGGCGTCGCCGACCCCCGGGGCTCCGATGCTGCGGCGGCCGGCTACTGAGGGGCCCCACGACGGAAAGCTTCAACCTTTGAGCCCATGCATGTCTCCACTCCGCAGCTTCGCGTGCTCACCGGGTCCACCCGGGCGTGTTGGCCATGGGTTATGGCCATGGGAGTCCTTTCCATGCTGGTCCTGACCTTCGGTGCGGAGCCTGCGGGCGCCCAGGAGCCGGCTGCCGTGCCTCCAGGCTTCGACGACGCCTGGGCCG
>SKVI01000337.1 GCA_007129525.1 Gemmatimonadota bacterium
CCCCGGGACGCTCGACGCGCCACGCCTTCACATCCGTGTACCAGCGTCCCTTGTACTCCCGGCTCTGGATGTCGATGTGCGCCGTGATCGTCTCACCCTCCTGAATGCCGAACTCCTCGATATTGTCTCCCCACTGGACGACGCAGATCTCCTTCGGGTACTCGCCCTGCGTCTCCAGGATGAACTCTTGCTTCCGCCAGGGTCCCCTCTGACTCTCGCCCGACTGTTCTTCCAGCACCTGGGTCACTTTGCCCGTGATCTGCAGATCCATTCGCTCGCCTGCCCTCGGTTCGGGGGTAATGGGTTCGCCGGCCCGACCCGGGCGGCGTGTCCCGTGGACCCGAAGGGTGTCCCTGCGAAGGCCGTGACGCAACGGGCCTCCCAGCCGCGAGATTTCTACCGCCAGCCGATTCGCACCAACTCCACCTCCCGGCCGTCACCCCTTTCCGTCGAGATGGTCACGAAGGATCTCGGGCGAATCCATGATCCACCTCGTGGTGATTTCCCTCATGGCCTCATCATGTTCACTGATCGACAGCTCACGAAGTATACCGTACTCCACAGGGATCACGACAAAGTCTCGTTCGGGGTGCATTCCAGTCAGATCCTCTGCACGGTGGTCGGCTGAACCTTTGTGCTCATACACACGGGCCTTGTCAGGCGCAGACGAGACAGGAGCGTTGTGATGGCCTCCGTCATATCCACCAGAACGCACGTCTTTGATAACATAGCCCAGGTTGTTCATCGTTCCTCCATCGCTAGGAAGTTGACACTCCAATAACAACCCGAAGCAATCGCCGGACCATCCGATCAGGCATATCCATTCCGGCCCTTGACGGCGCGCCATATCACCCGTTCCGACGGTTTTGAGGCGGGGGGATGGGCCCACCTCGATTGTGGTGTCCTGCGTTGATTCAGGCATTCTACCCTGACCTGGGCGTCAGGAATTGAGAAACCGTGCTTCTTTCGGCGGAATTCGCCTCGCCTGGCGAGTAATGGACGACACGTTGACGGCCCCGGGGACGCGTTGCCCCACGATGCTTAGGCCTCAGAACTAGTCCTTTCGGTTGGGGGGGGGGCGATGAACTGGCGCATTCGGCTGTCACCCGATAATCCCGCGTCTGGACGATGGTATCCCGCGTCATTCCGGAGCATGTTTCATGGAGCCAGGGGTCGGAGGGGGGACGGAAGATCGCCCCTTCCCCGAAGTTGCTCGTTTCACTCCTGGACCAGTGGCTGCATAGCTCCGTGGCTCTCCCGGGTACTTCATCGGGGAGATCCACCAATAGCCTGCCCCGGATCGTTCCGGGACCAGGCATCTGACCCACCCTGAGGAAGCAAGGAGACATTTCATGGCATCTGCCCCCAAAAAGCACCAGGAAGGACCCGTTGCCAAGGCCATCGAGGAGCAGACGGCAAAGCTCCCGTCGGACCTCTTTCTCTGGGGTGCAGGCGCCGCGATCGCCGGTTCCCTGACGCTCCGGTTTCTCGACCGGGAGCGCGACTCCCAGTTCGTGGGGCAGTGGGCTCCCACCCTGCTCATTCTCGGGCTGTACAATAAGCTCGTGAAAGAATTCGGTCACGACAGAACCGACCGCGACTGATCGCAGAAGCCGTCTTCGCCCTGCGGCCCGCGGTCCGCGGCTCGGCAGGGCGGAGGTGGCGGCGAGTCATTGTCCTGCCTCCGGGAGGACCTCCTCCTCCGGCAGCGGTGGAGCTCGCAACTGCGTAATCCTGCGAAGCGCCTCGAGCGGCAGGTGCCGAACGGGCTCCGCGCGGCCGATCCGGCCGTACTGCTTGCGGGCATGCCGGGTGAGACTTCCGCTGTCCGTTCGCTCATTGATTTCTTGAGAACCGGGTCGTACCTTGTCAGAACGCCCGTCAGGGCGCCAGGACGTTCCCAATCAGCCCGTCAGGGCGCGTAGGACCTCCTTCCTCTTGGGGGAACTCCGGCCCACGGAGCCAGCATGGAATTCGTCCGTGTGGGGTGGGCGATGAGGGCTTTGCCAACCGCCCAAAGCAGTTGAATATCTCGATCACCGGTGTTCAGCACCTGGGGTCCGCATCATCAAAGACCCTGCCCATCGACCCTCGAGGCCGGGATTCCGGTGCGCCTGCTCACTGAACTCAAGCGCCGGAAAGTCTTTCGCGTGGCCGCGGCCTACGCCGTCGTGGCTTGGGTGCTGATCGAAGTCAGCGACACGGTGTTTCCGCGCCTGGGTCTGCCCGAGTGGACGGTGACCTTCGTCATCGCACTGGTGGTGCTTGGTTTCCCAGTGGCGCTGTTCCTGTCCTGGGTCTATGAGTTCACTCCCGAGGGAATCCAGCGCGAAACAGATGTGACAGCCGAAGAGGCGGGTGAGCCGCCCACGGACAGGCCCATGGACTATCTGATCATGGGCGGGCTCTTCGTTGTCGCCGCGATCGCGGGCATCGGAGTATTCTGGTTTTCAGATACGGGCTCCGAGGAGGGGCCGGCGACCACTGCGGAAGGGGCGCCTGCGGCTATCCACGACAAGTCCATTGCCGTGCTTCCGTTCACCGACTACAGCGCCGATGGGGACAAGGAGTGGTTTGCCGATGGCTTGGCTGATGAGATCCGGGCCGCATTGACACGCACCCCTGACCTGCTGGTCAACGCCCGAACCTCGTCGTTCCGCCATAAGAATAGCGACCTGGACATACGCGAAATCGCCGCCGACCTCGGCGTCGCATATGTCCTGGAGGGCTCGGTGCGCATGAGCGCCGAACGCATTCGGGTGACTGCGCAGCTCATCCGCGCGGCCGACGGCTTTCACCTCTGGTCGGAGCATTTCGACCGGAACGTGGCCGAAATGATCGAGATCCAGGAAGACCTGGCGCGCCAGATCGCAATGGCGATGGAGACGACTATGGACTCCGAGGCACTCGCCGACATGGTGGTGGTGGGCGCCCGTTCGGTGGACGCGTACCAGGCGTACCTCCAGGGACGGGCCCTGGCTATTCCCGATCCCACTTCCGAGAGCTACGCCCTCTTCGAGGTCGCGCGTGCGTTGGATCCCGGCTTCGCCGAAGCGCATTTCCGCGCGGCGCTGTACTGGTGGCTGCAGCTTGATATCAACAGGGCTGAAAGCTACGAAACCAGGTTGACGCCCGACCAGATCCGGCAGAATTTTGTTGAGCGGATCGACCAAGCGATTGCCACGGCCCCCACTCCAGCGGCTCGAAAGGGGTATCAGGCGATGAAGGCCAGCAGGGAGCTGCGTCTGCGAGGAGCCATCGACCTGTATCGCGGCTACCTGGCCGAGCGTCCGCGTGAGATAGCGGTTTGGTCGGAGCTGATGCTCCAGGCACAGCGCGCTTCCGATCAGGCCGCGTTGAACGAAGCCCTTGAAACGGTTCTGGCTCAGGCGGAGCTATTGCCTGGAGCGGCCAGATTGTACCTGACGTTCGCCTGGTGGGGGTCGGATCAGGAGCAAGTGGTCGATCGCGTGGCGGCCTTGCTGGCCCGGTGGCCAGATCAGGAGCTGGTCTGGTACCAGGCCCACCGCGCCCTGCTCGTGGCCGGTGAGGTAGAACTGGCCCGGGAGGTGGCGGCCCGTTACAAGCAACTGCCCGGAGCGGTGGATGTCTTGAGCATGCTTGTGAGTGCTCGCCAAGCCTGTGCCGAGGGCCGCCGGGCCGAGGTCGAGGGGATGCTCGCATCGGTGCCGGAACACGACACGAGTCTTCTCTGGCTGTATCTCGTCATGCTCGGCCGCATGCAGGAGGCAGCGGATCTGCTCATGCCGCTCGAGCGCGACGGCCGGACCGAGGCGCTTGCGAGCTTCTTGTTCTACCCGGAGTTCGACCCGACTCCCTTTCCCTCGTTGATGCGCGTGCTCGAGCGCGAGCAGGTGGAGCGATCGGCGCCTGCTGCGCAGCGGTATGCCTGCCAAGGATAGGCGGCTACCGGTGCTGATCGATCAGGACCGAGTTTCTGTCGGGTCCGACACTCACGAGGGTGGCTCCCCTCCGGAGCGAGGCTCAGGACTCGTCCGCCGCGAGCCGCTCGAGCACTGCTTCCGCTTCCTCCCCCCATTCGGTGAGGGCCTCGAGCGCCTTGAGCCCATAGGAAAGGGTGAGCTCCCAGTAGACCTGGTCGGGATGCGGCGCCTCCAGCGCGTCCAGCCGCGCCTGCACGGACCGGAGCTCGGCAAGGGCCTGCTCGAAGCCCTGCCGCTGGGAACGCACGTCGCGCACCAGGTGCTTCGGATCGGCGTACCGTCCCAGAAAGATCCGGAGCAGGACCTCGTTTCGAGGGCGCTGGGGAGGCGGAGGTTCGGCAAACCAACCTTCCAGCGCCTCGCGGCCGTCCTCGGTGAGCGAGTACTCCTTCCGGTCCGGACGTCCCTCCTGACGCTGGACCGTGAGGTCCACCAGTCCCCGCTGGTGCAATCGCCGGAGCATGGGGTAGATGTGGCCGAAGCTCTCCGACCAGAAGTGGCTGAGGCG
>SKVI01000072.1 GCA_007129525.1 Gemmatimonadota bacterium
ACGAAGACGCAGCCCGGACAGATGGCGATCGACCCTCACGGTCGGTGGCCGACCGCCTGCCCCCTCCGGCCTTTCCACCGGGTCAGCGTCGGGACTGGGTACACCGTCCGCGGCACGTCTCTGGCGAGTCGCCGGAAACGCCGACGGAGGGATCGATTCCCGACGATGCGCTCTACGCGCCAGACGAGCCCATTCGTAGAATTGACGACCCCTCGGACGACGGCGGCGGGGAAGGGAGCCGGGATCCCCTCCTGGACCTGACCGAAGCTGGAGAGCGACTCTCCGACGAAGCCGTCGCGACGATCCTGGTGGACCTGGCAGCGGAAATCCGGAACCACGAAGCGGGACGGTTTCTCTGGAAGTCCAACGTGACCCCGTTCGAGGGCGCGATTCGGGGATTGGTTTCCGGATACCTGCGTCTGGGACGGCGCGAAGGCGAGAGGGCCTGAAGGCTCAATCCAGGCCTACACCGCCCTCCCTCGGGGGACTATCTTTGATCCGCGTCCTCGTAGCTCAGTTGGATAGAGCGACCGCCTCCTAAGCGGTAGGTCCCCGGTTCGAGTCCGGGCGAGGACACTCTACCGGTCGGTGCCCAGCAGGCGGGGCAGGAGTTTGCCCGAGGGTTCGGAGAAGCGCCAGCGGGCTCGCGCCGTGAGGGGGGTCTCCACCGGATTCACCTCGATGAGGGCACCGCCGCCCGAGAGGGTGGCGGTGGGCACCGATGCGGCGGGATGCACCACGGCGCTCGTGCCCACCACCACGCAGATCTCCGCGTCCCGCGCAGACTCGAAGGCCCGGGTGAGAGCCACCTCCGGGAGCATCTCACCGAACCACACCACCGCCGGCCGCAACAGGTCGTCGCATTCGGGACAACGGGGCAGGGAACCCACAGTGGAGGTGTCTACCGGAGAGCGATCGATGCGGCTATACGAACAGCTCCGGCACCGCACCTTCATGATGTCGCCGTGGAGGGTGAGAATGCGCTCCGCCGCGTGGTCTTTCCTGAAGGAGCCCTCCCGGCCTCCCGGCCGCTCTCCGCCGGACCTCGCCGTCTCCATTTCCAACTCCAGCGCCCGGTGGTGAAGTCCGTCCACGTTCTGCGTGACGAGGACCGCGTCGGGCCGCTCCACCAGGAAGCGGGCAATGGCCCGATGGCCGGGATTCGGGTCACACCGGCCGATGGCCCGGCGGCGATGATCGTACCACTCCCACACGAGTCGCGGGTCCCGCTGGAAAGCCTGAGGCGTCGCCAGCTCTTCCGCACGGTATCGACTCCACAGTCCCTCCGATGAATCTCGAAAGGTCGGAACCCCCGACTCCGCACTGACGCCTGCGCCGGTCAGGAAGACCACGCCACGGGCCGAGGCAAGTGCGGCCCGGGCTTCCTCGAGCCCAGTCATGAGATCGCCGGGCCCCGTCTCTCGCAGTCCACGGCCGCCCGTCTCATGAACCCCGCAGGAAGAAGACCGCCAGGAGGAGCCAACCGGCCAGGAAGGCCACGCCTCCCACCGGGGTCACCGCGCCCCATCGCCCGACCCCGGTCATGGCCAGGAGGTACAGCGAGCCCGAGAAGATGACGATACCCGCGGTGAAGCTCCATCCGGACGCCACCAGCAACTGGCCTCCGTGCCGAGCCACCAGAAGAGCCACCGCCAGAAGGGCCACGGCATGAAACATCTGGTACCGCACCCCCGTTTCGAAGACCTCCAGCGCCCGGGGCTCCAATCGTTCCTGGAGGGCATGGGCTCCGAAGGCCCCCAGGGCCACCGCCACCAATCCGAAGCCGGCAGCCAGAGCCCCGAAGAGTCGTTCCCATCCGGTCATCTCGATCCGCTCCCATTCAGGGCACCTGCCGGTGCCGGACATTCATCATGACGCCTCTTTCGAAGAAGGTATCCAACCGGCCGAGGGTCAAGGGGACGGATTCCAATCCGGGGGATCTGAGCCACCCTTCGTATGTCAGTTGTCACAACGTCGTTATCGCTTGTTATGTCAGGTCTTATCACATGCTATCTGATGTACTCTCGAGGTCGATTCAGTCGCCTCTCTTCGTCTATCATGCCACGGGACCGAACTCCTTCCGCCCGACCCCGGCAAACCCCTGGCGCGTCCCCAGCAGGGGTGCAGGGAGGGCGGCTCCGGGAGCGGGGAGGGTGCCAACACACCGCACTCCGTTGACCTCGCCCCGCCCACGGGATAGCTTAGAAGGTCTGTAGACTCAAGTCCTTACTGCGAGGGGTCCGGAACCGGCGTCCGGACCCCTCGCTCCACTGAATCCCCATCGGTTCGTATGGCCAAGAGACGCCCGACATCTTCCGGTTCCGCTCCCCGCGGCACGGCGGACGATGCCTTCACAGCCCGAGTCCTGCAGTTCGTCGTCTGGGCCAGGGATCGCACCGAGGTCCTCATCGCCATGGTGGTCCTGGCGGTCCTCCTGGTGGGAGGCGGCATCTACTACTACAACCAACGCACGGCCCAGCTGCAACAGGCTGAGGTGGAGCTGCAGGTGATCCAGCGCACCCTGGCCTTCGTGGAACCCAGCGAGGGGCTCCAGCAGCTCCGGGAGTTCGTGGCTCAGTACAGCGGCACTCCCCACGCCACTGAAGCCCGCCTGGCCCTGGCGGAGCTTCTTCTGGAGGAGAACCGCCCCCAGGAGGCCGTGGACACCCTGAGCGAGGTGGCTCCATCGTATCGGGACCCGCTCCGCCTCCAGGCCACCATCCTCCTGGCGGTTGCGCTGGAGGAAGCCGAGGACTGGCCCCGGGCCATCGAGGTGTACGGTGAGCTGGCGGAACGGGCCGAGTTCAGCCATCAGCGCAGGGACGCAGCCGAGGGCCTGGCAAGAAGCCACCTGGCACAGGGCGACACCGCTGCTGCAGCCGCGGCGTACCAGCGAGCCCTTGAAGAGCTGGACGAAGGTGACGAGGAGCGGAGAAACTACTTCGAGATGCGCCTTGCCGAGCTGCAGGGGATCGACGACGCCTGATCCATTGTCGCGCGGACGCCGTCGCTACGACGGCCGCACGCCGGCCAGACAGGAGATTCAGTGGGGGCCCCGGACCCGGGAACGGATCCGGGGCTTTTTTCATGCCATACGCCGGCTGCATGGCGCCGAAACCCCGGACTCCACACACGTCCCCGGACTTTTCCACACTTCTTCCCCAGAGTCCTATAATATACATTATGTAAACTTCCTTCGAAATCCGAGCAGAGAACGCTCACTGGCCCACCCCTTTCCCTGAAGACCACGCAGAACCGCCGTCGAGTCTCTCCCGGATCTCCCTCGAGATGGGCACGGAAGCCAGCCGGGAAATCTCGCGGACGAGTCGGCGCTCGAACTCCGGCAGACGCCGCTCCCTGGTCCTGCGGTTTCGGATGGCCCCGAAGCGCATCGGCTCCCCGAAGCGGAGACTCACCGGCGCTCCGGGTCTGGGCCTCTTGAGCCACCGTGGCATGAGGTCGTACGTACCGGAGATGCCCACAGGTATGATGGGGACGCCCGCTCTCAGGGCCACCCGGAGAGTCCCACGACGGAAAGGCTGGAGCGCACCGTCCCAGGAGCGTTCCCCCTCCGGGTAGACGCAGACGCCTTGCCCCGCGTCCAGGAACCGGAGGAGAACCCGGACCGTCTGCGGATCCACACGATAACGGCGCACCGGAAAGGCTCCCAACCCAGCGAGTACCGTCCGAAAGACCGGGTGAGCGAACTGGGTGCTCTTCGTCATGGAGTGGATCTTCCGTGGACAGATGGACTGGACGAGGAGTGGATCCAGGACGCTCTGATGGTTCGGCAGAAGCAGAAAGGACCCGGCCGACGGAACGTGGTGGAGCCCGTCCACCCGCAGGTCGGTAAGCAGGCGAAACGCCCAGCGCACAGGGGCACGCACGCCGTGATAGACCAGACTCACGCCCCCCCCCTCCGGCATTCAGGCTCAGGCCCACGCTGCGCCTTCGCCGACTCAGGAGCCATGAGCGCGGATCCGGGGCTGGAATTCATCCACTTCGCCACGTCCCGCTTCCCGCCATACTATCCGGATGGCCTCCCGAACAAGCCACTCCCAACGTCGCGTGGAGTCGTCCTGGAAGCGGAAGCTGGCCAGCGGCCGTCCCGGCTGGGCAAGCTGGAGGCTGGATGAGGCCGCCTGCAGGGCCGTGAGATCCCTCAGGCGCCACTCGTGGACGTCCGCATCCTCGGAACGGAAAGTCAGACCATCACTTGTGAGGTCGAGCTGCCCTACGGCTGGGGGACCGAATTCCTCGACGAAGCCCAGGACCCCGTCTCCCCGCCGGACCGGCGCCTCCCCCACTGCCAGGCTCAGGAGAGCCCCGGCCCGCCGGAGGACTTCGCCGGTGCCCTGGCGAATCGCCTGAAGCACCGGGTCGCGAGCCTCGATCCGGGACGCCAGTTCGTGGGCCGCCACCACCTGTGAACCGTGGTGGGGCGCGCTCACCCGGATCTGCTGGCC
>SKVI01000090.1 GCA_007129525.1 Gemmatimonadota bacterium
ACCAGGAGGACGGGACGGGGCCGGTGGGGCCAGGACAGCCGAATTTCGAGCGATGGCGCGGCCCTGTCGGCCAAAGGTGAGTTTACTTCGCTGCGGTCTTTGGGCCAACCCCGGGGCGGAGGATTCGCGGCGTCCGGTTGTGCCTTCCCGGGGGGCCTTTCGGGCCGGACGGCTTGACAGCTCGTGGTGTTAGGGTAGACTAAAGTGTAAGTTAGGTGGGCCTAAATCCCTTCGAGGAGTCCTCCAATGCACGTGATGACCGTGGCCTTCGCCGTCCTGCTGGCCTTGCTGCCGGCGGGCCGGGGAGACATTGCGACTGCCTCCTTGCCGTTGGAGGTCGGCGTGATGGTGGTGGAGGAAGATTCAGTGCAGGTGCGGGGGCAGGTGGTGGACTCAGAGCAGGACGGGGCTCCGGTAGTGGGCGCTGTGGTGGAGCTCCGTGAGCTGGAACGACAGGTCCGAACCGATGCCAGGGGGACCTTCTTGTTCGAGGACGTACCTTTCGGCCGGTGGACCCTGCGTGCCCGGGCTCCGGGTCTGGCGCCGAGGTCGATGGAGGTGCACCTCACCCGGGAAACAGACGGTGGGATGGAGGTGAAGGTGGTGCTGGACGTTTCCCTCTTCGAACTGAGCGAGGTGGTGGCCACGGTCTCGCCCCTGGGCAGTCAGGTCGGCTACCAGCCGGCGCGGGCCCTTGATCGGGACGCCCTCACTCGTCGGCTGGACACCTCGGTGGGGATCATGCTGGATGGGCAGCCGGGTGTGGCCATGCGTTCCATGGGGCCGGCGCCGGCCCGGCCGGTGATCCGGGGATTCGATGGTGACCGCCTCCTGGTCCTGGAAAACGGTGAGCGCATGGGCGACCTGTCGGAGACAGCCGCCGATCACGCCATCTCCCTGGACCCACTGGCCCTACAGCGCGCCGAGGTGGTGCGTGGGCCCGCCAGCCTGCTCTACGGCGCGTCGGCCCTGGGCGGGGTGGTGAACCTGCACACCCGGGACCTGCCCCGTACCTGGAGTTCCGGGTGGTCCGGGAGCGTCGTTTCCCACGGTGCCACGGTGAACCGCTCCGGTTCCGCCCTGGCTGATGCGGTGTACGGTGGCGCCGGCTGGGCGGTCACGGGGCGGGCGTCGGCGCGGGAGGCCGGGGACATCCGCACGCCGGAAACGCGCCTGGCCGGCACCTCCGTTTCGGGGCTGGATGCGCAGTTGGGAGCCGTTGGGCAGTGGCGGGGGATCGAAACGGGAATTTCCGTTTCGGCGCAGGCCCGGAGCTACGGGATTCCGGAGGCCATCGACGACCCGGACCAGGACGTTCGGATCACCATGGAGCGGCAGGCCGTGCAGGGGCGTCTGGACTGGACTCCGGACCGTGCCAGCTGGATCGAGGGGCTGGAGGTGCGTTACAGGACCGCAAGGTTCTTCCAACAGGAACTGGAGCGGGACCTGGTGGACGCGCAGGAAGACGTGGAGCTGGAGTTTCTGCAGCACGCCCTCTTCGGAACAGCCATCGTCCGGCACCGAGCTCTGGGTCCCCTGGACCCCGGCGCTGTGGGGGCTTCGGTACGAAGCCGGCAGGTCCAGGTGGGTGGGGACGAGGCGTTCACCCCGGGTGCGCGTGTGACGTCGCTGGGGCTCTTTGCCTTCCAGGAGCTGCCCTTATCATCGAGCCTTCGGCTGCAGTTCGGGGTTCGGGTGGAAGGGGAGCGAGGTCGGACTCTGCCCAATACCGCTTTTCCGGAGACGGACGAGGGCAGGAGCACGTGGGCGGCATCGGGGTCTGCCGGGCTCAACTGGCGACCCGGAGAGGGCTGGGAGGTCGGCGCCCAGTTGGCCCGGGCTCACCGGAACCCCACCGTGGAAGAGCTCTTCGCCGATGGGCCCCACCTGGCGGCTGGGGTCTACGAGATCGGCGACCCCAGACTGGGGGACGAGGTGGGTTACGGGGCGGACCTCTTCGTGCGGCACGGCTCGGAGCATGCCTCACTGGAGGTGGCCGTATTCGGCAACTGGATCCGAGATTTTGTGGCCTTTCAGCCCCTGGGAGAGGAGGACCCGGTCTCGGGGCTTCCAGTCTTCCGCTACGAGGCCACCGACGCCCGGATGATGGGTGGCGAGGTCACCGTGTCCGGCCAGCTCGGCTCGGCCCTCCACCTGGCCGGAGGGGTGGACTACGTGCGCGGTGACCGGCGTGACGGGACGGGACCTCCTTCCTCCACGCTCTCAGACGCCGACGGTGCCCCAGCCCGACAGCGGGCTGCGAACGCCCGGGTTCCGCTGCCTACCATGCCGCCTCTCCGGGGCCGACTTGAGCTCCGCTACGAGCCCGGGCGCTGGTGGGCCGGTTCCACGGTTCGTGCGGTCCGTGCGCAGCGCCGGGTAGCTCCCGACGAGTCGCCCACGGGGGGCTATCTTCTGCTGGATGCCGATGTGGGGGTTCGCCTCGACGCGGAGGGACATCACACTGTCGTCCTCCGGCTGGACAATGCCACGAACCGCCTGTACCGGGACCACCTTTCCAGGGTCGAGGAACGGGGCTTTCCCATGCCAGCCCGAAACCTGGCCCTGGTCTATCGATTCCGGTACTGATCCCGTGCGTCGCTCCGCCCGGCGCTGAGCCGGGAGCCTCCGGGAAGCTTCCCTTAGATGGGGCGATCTGTCCCCTTCATTGAGTGAAAGTGGCCCGCGCAGGTCCCGGTTCGCGTGCTCCTGACGGCGCACCCGGGCCATCGCCGGGTCTGGACCGCCTCTTGCACCTTCTACCTTGGGGCGGATAGCGGTCCGGAGACCATGGCAACCAGGAATAAGGACGGAGGAGCCGAGATGAGTTCTGAGCACAGAATCGAGGAGATCGACACGAAGACCTGCCTTCGACTTCTGGAGCGGCACCACTTCGGGCGGGTGGGCATCGTCGACGACCGCGGCCCCCTGATCCTTCCGGTCAACTACGTGCTGGACGGCCGGGCCGTGGTGTTCCGGACCGATCCCGGCGCCAAGCTGTTGGCCGCCGTCGAAGGAGGGCAGGCCTGCTTCGAGATGGACGCGGTGGATGAGAAGCGCCGATTCGGGTGGAGCGTGCTGGTCCGGGGCCGGCTCACCCAGGTGACGGCCGAGGGGGAGCGGCGGCGCCTCGCCCAGCGCCTGATCGAGCCCTTTGCCGGTGGCCCGAAGGCATACATTGCTCGCATCCGGGGCGAATCCATCAGCGGACGTCGGATCCCCCTGGCCGACGACGTCCCCGACGACGGGTTCGACACCCCGGACCTTGGAAATATCTGGCGGGGTGCCGATGCCAGTGATCTGCTTGGTTGACGGCTCCGGCCCTGGGGCTACGTCCAGGGTGTGGTTCACTGCGGCGCTGGCCCTTCCCTGAACCGAGTCGCCCTCGAGGCGAGACCTCCCCGGTTTCGGCGGACGGGGTCCTGGAGTTACGCATAGGTAGGTGGAGGGGCCGGAGCGTGTTGGTTGCGCCATGGCTCTTCCACGCCACGCTTGTCTGGGCATCACAGGCCCGAATCGTAACCCCACGACCTACAGGAACATTCATGCAGTTGCGACGTGTCAGACTTCTCGCTCTCGTGCTTGCCCTCAGCTTTGGACTTCTGGCTTGCAGTGACGACGGCCCGGCGGCCTCGGGCGATCAGCTCAACCCCGAGGAGGCCGAGGTGATGCTGGAGGCGCTGGTGGAGGCCGGCGGCTTTGGCCTCGGTGCTCTGAGCATGATGGGGTCGCCGTCGGCGGGGATCGCCGCCTCAGCCCAGTTCGACATTTCCGAGACGGTGCCCTGTCCCGAAGGTGGCTCCATCGCAATGGACGGATCGGTCTCGGTCGATGAGGGTCAGGAGACGATGGAGTGGACCTTCACCCAGACTCACCAGAGCTGCCAGGTGAGCGCGCCCGACGATGGGTCGGGCTGGCTCTTCGACGGCTCTCCCTCTGTAGTGTCGAGCTTCGCCATGGTCTTCTCAGAGACGCAGTTCAGCATGCAGGGAAGTGAGGAGGGGGGCATCGCCTGGGAGACCGGAGGACGGAGCGGCACCTGCTCCATTGACGTCTCCTACGACTTCAGCGGAACCGAGAGCACGCTCACGGGCACGGTGTCCGGAACCGTGTGCGGCAACGACATCTCCTTCTCGGAGACGGTAGACATCTGAGGTGTCTTCGGGAGATGTGGGCTGACGGCTCCGGGGTGGACCGGCAGTGTCGCCCCGGGGCCGGATCAGCCTTCCCGGGGCTCCAGTCCCACCAGTTCACGGCTCAGGCTCCGGAGCTTTTCCCGGGCTTTCTCGTCGTAGGCCTGCGCGTTGGCCCGGGCGGCCTCGAGCCCGTTGAAATACTGGCCGCTCTCCACCGAGTCGACGATGAGCTGCATGACGGCGTCGGCTCCCTCGTCCACCGTGGCCCGTGGCTCGACGCCGGCCCGGCGGACCATGCCGGTGTCCATGAAGGTGGCCGGATGCAGGG
>SKVI01000231.1 GCA_007129525.1 Gemmatimonadota bacterium
CTCCGGCTGACGCGACGAGGGCGACCGTGGGAGCCGCGGGACCGAGGTCGGCATTTCGGGGTTAGCAACCGACGTCGTCCACATTCCACCGATTCCCGATGACCTGTCCGGAGGGCATCGCATGCCAGCCCCGCGCTTATCGAGCAGGATGCCCCGAGCCGGCCGCACCACGCGCCCGGGACGCTCCGGCAGTCGGCGTGCCCCTGCCGGGCGCCGAACCGGAAGCCCCGGCGCCCGGGGGGCGGTCCAGGGGGCACGCCGGAGTCTGCGAGGCACCCGGCAAGCGAGTATCGTGGCCGTGGCCCTCACCGGGCTTCTGCTCCTGTCGCTGGGGCTCGCCGACGTGCAGGCGATCGAGACCGCGCCGGTGGAGGGGCAGACTCAGGTAGAAGAACTCCGCGCCGGGCAGGAGCCTCAGGCAGAGGAGCCTCCGCCGCTCCAGGCTGGCGAGGTCGCCGACGAGGTTCTGGGGGAGGTCCGCCAGGCCGCACTCTCCCTGTGGGACACCTTCGTCCGGAACCTCCCGCGGTACATCCTGGCCGGCCTCGTGCTTCTGCTTGCCGGGCTGCTGGCCCGAGCGCTTCGGCCCCTCCTCCGGCGGGTTCTCGGGCAGTGGGAGCGCGCCCAGGCCTTCACGGCCCTCGCCGGCGTCGTCATCTGGCTCTTTGCCCTCGGCATCGCGGTGAGCGTGCTCGTGGGCGACGTGCGGGCCCTCGTGGGCTCCCTGGGTTTGATCGGGCTCGCGCTCTCGTGGGCTCTGCAGACCCCCATTGAAAGCTTCACGGGATGGCTCATGAACGGGATGCGGGGCTACTACCGTGTCGGGGACCGGGTGGCCGTGGGGGAGGTGATGGGAGACGTCTTCCGCATCGACTTCTTCACGACCACGGTGTGGGAGATCGGGGGCCCGGGACGCCAGGGGGTATTCGTCAACGCGGAGCAGCCTACGGGGCGAATGATCACGTTCCCGAACAACGAAGTCCTGACGGGAAGCATCGTGAACTTCACCCGGGACTTTCCGTTCGTGTGGGACGAGCTCACGATCCCCGTCGCCAACGAGTCGGAGCTGGGATACGCGATGGAGGTGCTACGGGGCGTCGCCGAGGAGACCGTGGGGGAAGGGATGGCGGAACCGGCTGAAGCCTACGAGGCGATCCTCCGGCAACGTCGCCTGGAGCGGTCCATCCCTCGAGGGCCGCAAGTCTTCGTTTCCCTCGCCGATTCCTGGACCGACTTGAGTGTCCGGTACCTCGTCAATGCCCGTGAACGGAGGATCTGGAAATCGCGCCTGGCCAGGGCGACGATGGAGGCGTTCAACGACCCGGCACACGACGGTCGGATTATTCCAGTGTACCCCCGCCGCCAGGTCATGGTCATCGGGCCGGACGGGAGGCCTCGGGAGGCGCCGGAGCTTTCCTGAGGCCCGCTCACAGGGGCTCCTACCGGTTGTAAAAGTCTGCTGAACGAGTGTCAGGAACAGTTCGTCCGTGCATCGTTCGTTCGAGCGATAGCCTCTTGAACGATAGCCTCTTGAGCGATAGCCCGCGCCTCCCGCCTCCGCGAGCTTTGTTCTATCAACACTGACGTTGATGGACAGACGAGAATCCCAACCTACTGGAGCGACCTGCCATGACTACCACGACCGTTCTCATCATCCTGGCCGTTCTGATCCTCTTTGGCGGAGGATGGGGATACTCCCGACGCCGGTAAGAAGTCGACCCGGGTCCTCCGTCCCCGCTTGAGGGGCACTGGGAGGCCCGGGCGACTTCCTCCCGACCCCATCGAGCGATGCCGCACCCCCCTGCGAACTCGAAAACTTCAAGGGTGAAAATCCGACGCAAGCTCTCGAGGACCGCGACGTGGATCTCGTCCCGCTGGACGAGGTACCGTCGCGGCATCGGGATCGGCGCCCTGCTGATGACTCTCATCGCGCTCCTGCCGGTGGCGGTTGTCCTTCGCTACGTGCACGCCGGCCGCCATGACCTCCCTGACATTGAGCCGTTCATCCACTTTGAGCTGCCCACCACCGGTCTCGTGCTCGATTCCCGGGGTGAGGTCCTGGTCCAACTGGCCCGGGAGTATCGCCAGGTCTCTTCGTACGAGGAGCTTCCGGAGATCCTGAAGCAGGCCATCCTGGCGGCGGAAGACCGGACCTTCTTCTCCCACCACGGCGTGGCCTGGGGCGCCTTCCCCAGAGTGGTGCGGACCAGTGTTGTGCGTTCCGTCGGCGCATGGTGGAGCGGCGACGAGTCCTTCCGCCTGCGGTTCCCCCAGGGCGGATCGACCATCACGCAGCAGCTCGTTCGGAACTACTTCCTCCAGGACCGGGCCGGAGAGGAGGACGGCGATGAACTCTTCCACGGAGGTGCGGGGGCCTGGGTCATCGGGAAGATCCTCGGGGTCCCCACAACCAACAAGCTCCTGCGAAAGCTGGAGGAGGTGCGCCTGGCGCTCTGGCTCGAGGAGGAGATGGCTCGCCGATATGGATCCCAGGAGATGGCGAAGCGGGAAATCCTGAGCCGATACGCAAGCTATATCTACCTGGGCAACGGGCGGTACGGGTTCTCCGCGGCCTCGGAGTACTACTTCGATAGGTCGCTTTCGAGCTACACCGCCGGCGATGCCGGAAACGCGGCCCTCCTGGCGGGTATCGGGAAGTCGCCGCAGGTCTATGCTCCCGCTTCCGGAGCCCCTGAACCCCAGCGTCGCCGGGACGAGATTCTCGTTCTCATGGCCGAGAACGGCTACATCGCCTGGGATCTGGCGGATAGGGCCAAAGCCGAACCGGTTCTCGTTGAGAGCCGCGACCCCATAAAGACCCGGGCTCCTGCTGTGATCGAAGGCGTCCTGACCGAGCTGCGTCGTCACGGCGGGGACCGGTTCGGCGTGGAGGATCTCTTCCTGGGTCGAATCGGCGTTCGCACCACTGTGGACCAGCGGGTTCAGACCATCGTGAACGATGCGCTGGAGACCGGTCTGGAACTCTACGAGGCCCGGCACCCGGGCTCCCAGGGGCTGATCCAGGGCTCAGTCGTCGTGCTCCGGAACAGCGATGCCGCCATCCTGGCCGTTTCAGGCGGTCGCGAAGTCTACCAGGGCGCCCCGAGCGTGTACTCCGACTTCAATCGTGCCACGGAGTCGATGCGTCAGCCGGGATCGGCCTGGAAGCCCATCGTGTATCTGGCCGCCTTCCGTAGGGGTGTGGGGCTGGACAGTACCGTCGTCGACGAACCGATCCAGATGGGGGATGGCGCGGAAGCGCACTGGGTCTCGAACTACGACGGACAGTTCCGCGGGCCCATGCCGGCGCGTCAGGCCCTGGCAGAATCCCGGAACACGGTGGCGGTCCGCCTGGCGCTGGAGGTCGGGCTCGGAGAGATGCGACGTGTGGCAAGGGAGCTGGGGATCACCTCGCCCATCCCACCCTTCCCGAGCACCGCACTGGGCGCGTCGGAAGTGCGGCTGGTGGAGTTGGCGGGGGCCTACCGCGCCATCGCCTCGGGCGTGCGGGCGACCCCGCACCTCGTCGAACGCATCACCGGGGCCCAGGGCGAGGTCCTCCATGGAGCCGCTAGGCCGGCGGGCACACTTCACCCTGCTGGGTTGCGGGAGATTCAGGAGGGGCTTCGCGGGGTGATCCGAATCCCCGGAGGCACCGGGAACGTCCTGGCCGGAGGCGACTTTCCGATTCCCGTGATGGGAAAGACGGGGACGACGAACAACTTCCGAGACGCGCTCTTCGTCGGTTCCACCTATGGTCCCGAGGGGATCACCGTGGCCGTCCGGATTGGCTTCGACGACAACCGGACATTGGGTGCCGGAGAGACGGGGGGACGGGCGGCGCTCCCCATCTTTCGGGAGATCCTACTCCGAACCTACGCACAGGAGTTGGTGGGCCCGGTTCCCGCTTTCCCGGATGAGATGGAGGCGGCCATCGACACGTACCGCACTCAGGCCCGGCGGACGCAAGAGGTCCGCGAGACAGTGGAGGCGTGGGCCAGCGTGCCCCTCTCAGCGCCGCGGCTACAGCTACGTGGACACCGACCGCGGTAACCTTCCGTTAACGATCTCGGTCCTCCAGGAGAGATGCGGGACCTCAGCCATCACCACGATCGCGTGCCAGTTGGCGAACCCTTCCTTGACCGCACAACGGAAGTTGTGGGCGCCGTTGTCGAAGTGGGGAATCGGGCAGAGGTCAAAATGGCCCAGGCCGCCCAGAGCGGTGTGATGAACCGCGTGGCCGTACTCGTGAGCCGCGACGAACGGTCCGAACCCGCCCCAGACATGGCTAATGGGCTCGGCGCCGGTCTTAACCTGGCTCAGGGGTATCCATTTAACCGGCCCAGCGGTAGAATTCGGGCATGGGCTATCCCCAAGCTGGCATCCACTACCCGCGTTCGACAGGTGACTTCCACGCCTGGTTCCCGACCGACGCTGA
>SKVI01000241.1 GCA_007129525.1 Gemmatimonadota bacterium
CGGACTCGACGCAGGAGCTCCCTGATCTTTCCCTGGGCAGCGGCGATGCGGAGGAACTCCGTGCGAGGCCGGCCCGGGAAGCCCATGTAGGTCTCTCCTGCCGGCACGTCGCTGATAATTCCGGCCTGAGCCGCGATCTGGGCGCCGTCGCCGATCTCGATGTGACCCGCCACCCCGGCCTGCCCACCCAGCACGACCCCCTTCCCCAGGCGGCTCGATCCGGCAATGCCCACCTGGCTCACCAGGATCGAAAGCGGGCCCACCTGCACGTTGTGTCCGATCTGAACCAGGTTGTCGATCCTCGAGCCCGTTCCGATGCGGGTATCGTCGATGGAGCCCCGGTCCAGCGTGGTATTCGCCCCGATCTCCACTCCGTTCTCGATCTGACAACGTCCTACCTGGGGGACCTTTCGGTGCTCCCCGTCTTCAAAGACGTACCCGAAACCGTCCACACCCAGCCGGACCCCGGAATGGAGAATCACGTCGTTACCCACGATGCTCCGGGGATAGACCACCACGTGGGGGTGAAGAATGCACCGGTCTCCGATACGGGCCCCTGCGCCGACGACCGTGTGGGCCCCCACCGTGACTCCGTCACCGAGGCGAGCGTCCGATTCCACCACCGCGTAGGGTCCGATGCGAACATCGTCGCCCAGGGCCACTCCGGCGCCCAGAATTGCCGTGGCGTGCACGCGAGGATCGGTCTCTCGAGGGGGGTATCGCCACTCCAGGAGAACCCGGAGCGCGCTATGGACATCCGGCACTACCAGACGGGGCCGGGTCTCTTCCTGGGGAAGGAGTGGGACGACATCGCTGGCCACCAGGAGAGCTCCGGCCCGGCTGTCAAGAATCAGGGGGAGGTAGCGCTGATGTCCCACCGG
This sequence comes from Gemmatimonadota bacterium, assembly GCA_007129525.1. GTDB lineage: Bacteria > Gemmatimonadota > Gemmatimonadetes > Longimicrobiales > Gaopeijiaceae > PWLA01. Next base: position 882 of record SKVI01000241.1, read on the forward strand.
CGCGAGGTCTTCGGGTCCTGCCCCCTCAAGGGTCGCGATTCCCCGGAGGGAGGGGTCGGGGTCGGGCGCTGGCTCGGTCGTGCTCAGGAGCGCCGCGGCCTCCGACAGGCGAAATGTATCGGTGCGGGAGTGGCGGGTCGGAAATGAATCCATGACGCACAGGGATTGGAGGTGGACTCGAGGCTCGTGTCAGCGGTGTGGAGGTGGGGGCAGGCCTCCGAGCTTCGGAGGGAGGGGACCTCAGCACAAAAAAAGCCCCCGCCACCGCAGCGTCCAGGTCTCTGCGGTGGCGGAGGCCGTCTCCAAGCGGCCCAGCGAGGTCAGCCGTCGTTGTCGCCGGTGGTCTGCCGCAGGTGCTCCAGGACCTGATCCGTGAGGTCCAGATCGGGATCGGCGGCAATGATGGCCCGGGACGCCACGTCGAAGATCATGGTGTAGCCTCCTTCAGCCCGGATCTCCTCAATGGCACCGGACATCCGGTCCAGGATGGGACCCACCAGCTCCTGCTGACGCTGCTGCGCCTCCATCTCCATCTCCTCGACTCGCTCCTGGTAGTTGCGCTCCTTCTGCCGGATCTCCTGCTCACGGCGCTCGCGGGCCTCGGGAGAGAGGGTGGCCTGCTGCTGCTGGTACTGCTCGATGAGGCGCTCCAGCTCCTGACCCATCTGCTGGATCTCGTCCTGGTACGCCTGCATGTTTCTCTCGAACTCAGCCTGGGCCTCCTGGGCTCCAGGCGCCTCCTGGAGGATGGCCTGGGAGTCAATGTACCCGATCCGCGGGGTCTGCGCCTCGAGCGCAGCTGCCCCCAGCAGGACCAGAAGACCGGCCAGAACGAACGAACGTCGATACATGAATTGTTCTCCGCGTTTGTTGGAGGACGACTCGCGCCACCCTCGCCGTGATTTGCCGGATCGGGTCGTCAGAACCCGCCCATGCCCTGTCCACTCATCCGGAAGTGGAGCTGCCACCCCGGATCGTCGCGGTCGAAGCCGTACGCATAGTCCAGCCCTATCGGCCCGAACGGGGTCACCAGCTGCACCCCGAGTCCCGCGCCTCTGAAGAGTCGCGACGGGTCCACCTCACGGGGGCTGCGCCAGACGTTTCCGGCCTCGTAGAATGCCGAGACCGAAATGTTGTCGTTGAGCCGTACCGCATATTCGGCGCTCATCTTCATGAATGTGTCGCCCAGGCGCTGAACGTCGCTGATCTGGCCTGAACCTCGCGGAAAGTAACCCTGCGGGGTAATGGTCGTTTCTTCGTAGCCCCGGAGCGACTCACCGAATTGTACACCCCCGAGCCAGAAACGGTCGAAGGGGAAGTTTCCGGCATCGCCGAAGATGGCGCCGGCCTCGGCTTTGAGCCCCAGGGTGAAGATCACGGGCCGGGATCCGGGCTGCTCGCCCCCCACGCGACCGACGGGGACCCACCACTCGCCTCGAGCCCGGTGCTTCGTGAAGTCACCGTCGCCACCCAGAATGCCACCGCTCAGGTCAGAGTCGAAGGAGAGGACGGAGCCGATGGTGGGGAAGATGGGGTGGTCCCGGGTCTGGCGAGTGATCCCCAGGGTCACCGTGCTCCGCGTTCCGGGCGGTCGGGCGAAGAGGGACTGGTCGTCGGCTCCCTCCCGCAGCCGGAATTCGGACCGTGAGAGGTTGTAGCCCATGAAGACACGGGCGTTCTGCGAGCCTCGGATCGGGATGCCGAACCGTACGGAGCCTCCGGTCTGGATCTGTTCACCGGTGGCGAAGGTGAAGAATCGGTCGCGGGCGCGGAAGAGCGACAGCGAGCCGCTGATCCGGCTCTGCCGAAGCGCGGGGTCGGTGTACTGGAGCTGGAAGTTGTTCTGGAAGCGTCCGAAGTCCCACCTGAGGCTTCCCGACTTGGCCTGTCCAAAGAGGTTTGGCTGCTCGTAGCCCACAAATCCGGCTACGCCGGTGGCGCCGCCCATGGAGGTACCGAAGTTGATGGAGCCGGTCTGCTGCTCCTCCACAACGAAGGTGATGTCCACGTCGCCGGTGCGCTCATCGGGTTCGATGTCGGGGAACGGAAGCGGGGTCTCGAAGAACCCCAGCCCCGAGATGGCCTGGTAGCTGCGGAGGATCCGGTCTTCGGAGTAGACGTCTCCAGGCAGCAGGGCGATCCGCTCCCGGATCACCCGGTCATGGGTGAAGGTGTTGCCCTCGATGTTGACCCGGCGCACGTACGCGGGCTGGCCCTCCTGGACCTGCCAGCGAAGCGCCACCCGGGGATTGTCCTCACCCTCCTCGGGAGGGAGACGCTCGACCGAGGGACGGACCTGGACGTAGAGGTAGCCCTCGTTGCGGTAGAGTTGCTCTACCTGCTGTACGGCTTCGTTGAAGGCGGTCTGGTCGAAGACCCGGCCATCTTCGTCCGGAGCCCGTCGGAGGCGGAGGGTATGCAGGAGTCCTCCCTCGTCTTCAGCGAGGTAGCGTTCCAGGTCCTGGGCCGGGAACCGCCGATTCCCCTCGATGCTGAAGTCCGCCACGTGATACTGGGGACCTTCTTCGACCGTCACCTCGAGCCGGGACTTTCCGGTGCGCTGATCGATCACCAGGGTGTCCTCGAGGATCTGGAAATCGAGGTGTCCGTGCGACGCGTAGAACTCGGGCAGCCGTTCCGAAAGGTCGGCTTCCAGCTCCTGCTCACGGTATTCCCCCGTCCTGAACCACCAGAAGCCCTCCGGCCGGGTGGCCATGGCACCGGTGAGCTCAGAATCGGAGAAGACCTCGTTGCCCTGGAAGTCCACGGTTGCCACGGTGACTCGCTGCCCCTCCGTGACCCTGAGGACCAACTCCACTTCCTGGCCGTCCGTGCCGGCCACGGGAATCAGCTCCTCGTCGATCTGGGCGAAGGGGATGCCCTGCTCAGCCAATCGATCCCGGATGAATGCTCGGGCCTGGACAACCCGCTGTGGCATGAAGGGCTCCCCGAGCCGGAAGTCCACCTCGTCCCGAACGTCGCGTTCGCTCAGGCTTTCAAGCCCTTCAATCCGAAGTCGACGTACCATCGCACGCTCCTCCACCCGGAAGGTGAGGATCACGGCGTCGTCGTCGGTGGCACCGCCCCGGGCATAGACCTGAATGTCCTCGAATCGCCCGGTGGCCCAGAGGCGCCGCTCGGCGGCCTGAATGTCGCGGAAGTTCACTTCGCTGCCGGGCTCGATCCCGATGGTCCCCAGGATCACGCTGGCCTCGACCCAGCGATTTCCCTCCACGACGATCGAGTCCACCACCTCGGTGCCGGGCGCCGCCTCCTGGGCGGGCGGATCGGGGACCTGACCCTCCAGCTGCGGCGGACCCCAAAGGGCCGCGAGCCCCAGAAGGGCGAGGAGGGGGAACCATCGATGTCGCGATCCGGAGACGTTCAGGTAGGGCATTGGGTCAGGTCTTGGTCTTGGAGGCCTCGCGCAGAGTCAGCCGATCGCCATCCGGATCCACGTCCACCTCGATCTCCGCGCCAGCGCCGAATTCGGCCAGCAGGATCTTCTCGGAAAGGGGATCCTCCAGGTGACGCTGGATGGCACGCCGCAGAGGACGGGCCCCGAACTTCTTGTCGTAGCCACGGTCCACCAGGAAGGCGATGGCGTCATCGGTGACCTGGAGGGTGAGTTCCTCATCTTCCAGGCGCTTGCGTACGTCCTTCAGGAGGATGTGTACGATCTCGGCGATCTGCTCCCGGCTGAGAGGATGGAAGACGATGGTGTCATCCACCCGGTTCAGGAACTCCGGGTTGAAGGCTCGCTCGATCTCCTCCCGAACCTTGTTCTTCATCACCTCGTAGCTGGACTGCGGGTCGGCGGCATGGAAGCCCAGGCCTCCCCCCTTGGTGATGTCTCGTGCACCCAGGTTGGAGGTCATGATCAGGACCGTGTTCTTGAAGTCGATGATCCGACCGTAGTTGTCGGTGAGGTGACCCTCATCCAGCACCTGCAGAAGAATGTTGAAGACGTCCGGGTGGGCCTTTTCGATCTCATCCAGGAGCACCACCGAGTAGGGTCGCCGCCGAACCGCCTTGGTGAGGGTGCCCGAATCCTCGTAGCCCACGTATCCCGGAGGCGCACCGATGAGGCGCGACACGGAGAACTTCTCCATGTACTCGCTCATGTCCACCCGGACCAGGGCGTCGCGGTCCGCGAACAGGAACTCGGCCAGTGCTCGGGCCAGCTCCGTCTTCCCCACCCCGGTGGGTCCGGAGAAGATGAACGAGCCGATGGGGCGGTTCGGATCTTTCAGCCCAGCCCGGCTCCGGCGAATGGCGCGGGAGATGGCCTCGATGGCGTCGTCCTGGCCCACCACCCGCTTGTGCAACTCGTCTTCCATGTTCACCAGGCGCTCGGTCTCGGCCTGGCGGAGGCGGGTGACCGGAATTCCGGTCCAGCGCGCCACGATGAAGGCCACGTCCTCTGGCTCGATCTGAGGGCGGTTCTGCTTCCGTTCCTCCTCCCACTCGGCCTGCCGGTCGCGAATCTTCTGCTGAAGCTCTCGCTCGTTGTCCCGGAGCTCGGCGGCTTTCTCGAAGTCCTGATCGCGGATGGCGCTTTCCTTGCGATCGGCGATCTCGGCCAGCTCCTCCTTCAGCTCCTCCATGTCCGGCGGGGGGACCTGCGAGGCAATCCGCGCGCGGGCGCCCGCCTCGTCGATGACGTCGATGGCCTTGTCCGGGAGGAAGCGGTCGGTGATGTATCGGTCCGACAGCCGAGAGGCCGACTCCAGCGTGTCGTCGGGGATCACCACCTTGTGATGATCTTCGTAGTGCTTCCGGAGTCCCTTCAGGATCTCGATCGTTTCCGTCACCGCCGGCGGGTCCACGATGACCGGCTGGAACCGGCGCTCCAGCGCGCCGTCTTTCTCGATGTACTTGCGGTACTCGTTCAGGGTGGAAGCCCCAATGCACTGCAACTCGCCACGGGCCAGAGCCGGCTTCAGCATGTTGGAAGCGTCGATGGCCCCTTCAGCCGCTCCGGCTCCCACCAGGGTGTGGAGCTCGTCGATGAACAGGACCACCTTCTTGTTCTGCGAGATCTCGTTCATCACCGCCTTGAGGCGCTCCTCGAACTGTCCCCGGTACTTGGTGCCGGCGATGACCGCCGCCATGTCCAGGGCCAGAACCCGGTTACCCTTCAGCGCCTCGGTGACCTCGTCGCGGCTGATGAGCTGGGCCAGACCCTCCACGATCGCCGTCTTTCCCACACCCGGTTCTCCGATGAGGACCGGGTTGTTCTTCTTGCGGCGGCAGAGGATCTCCACCACCCGATCGATCTCGTCCTTGCGGCCGATGGTGGGGTCCAGTTTGTCCTGACGGGCCAGGTCGGTGAGATCGCGGCAGAAGTGATCCAGGGCCGGGGTCTTGGACTTCTTTTCTCCCTTACCTCCCTGCGACCCCCCGGAGGAGCCCGATGAGGACCCGCCGATTCCGGCGGGTTCCGAGGGACTCACGTCGGAGCCCAGGACCTTGAGCGTCTCGGCCCGGGCCTCCTCGAGGGAGATCCCCAGTGAGTTCAGGACCTGGGCGGCGATCCCCTTCTCCTCCCTGAGCAGTCCAAGCAGCAGGTGCTCGGTTCCCACATAGGAGTGATTCAGCTCCCGGGCCTCGGCCATGGCAAACTCCAGGACCTTCTTGGCCCGGGACGTATAGGGCAACTCGCCCAGGGCGATGGTCGCCTTCCCCGGCTTCACGGACTCTTCGATCCGTTCGTGGACCTGATCCAGGTCAGCGCTCAGGTTGGTGAGGACCGCCGCAGCCACGCCCTCTCCCTCGCGGATCAGGCCAAGGAGAATGTGCTCCGTCCCCACGTAGTCGTGCTGGAGCCGGATGGCTTCGTCCCTGGCCATGGCCAGAACCTTTCGAACTCTGTCGGTAAAATTGTAGTTCATTGAATCCCTCGGACGGGACTGGGCCGGTGTTCAACCGGTCGCATCGGGAGAGGAGGATCCCTCGCCGCTTCCCTTGTCGGGAGATACCACTCCCTCGGAAGCCAGGATCCGTCGAACATAGGCCGCCCGGTGGGCATCACTCTCGTTCGGCGAGAGCTCCCGGCCCGCAGCTTCTTCCAGATGGGCCGGTTGGGTATAAATCATGATTTTGTTCAGGGGATATACCCGGAGCCCCGGGAGTAGTTTCAGCGCGGCTCCCAGGCGTACCCCGCTCAGCAGATTCATGAGCTCTTCGAACGAGAGAGACCGAGCATAGCGCAGGAGCCCGTAGGCCCGCCAGATCTTGTCCTCGGTCACCGAGGCGGCATCTCGCAGAAGTACCTTGCGTGCCTGCGTTTCGTACTGGATCACCTGTCGTACGATCCGGTCGAGGTGATCCACCAGGTCCTCTTCACTCTTGCCCAGAGTGGTCTGGTTCGAAAGCTGGAAGAAGTTGCCGACCACCTCCGAACCTTCTCCGTAAAGACCCCGGAAGGTGAGGCCCACCTGCGTCAGGCCCTGAAGCACCTTGCCGATTTCCTTGGTGAGGACCAGGGCCGGAAGGTGAAGGAGGACGGAGGCCCGTAGTCCGGTGCCCACGTTCGTGGGGCAGCTCGTAAGGAAGCCGAACTCCGGATGGAAGGCGTACGGGACCTGTTGCCCCAGTTCCTCGTCCGTTGTGTCCAGGATGTTCCACGCCTCGTGGATCCGAAGGCCCGAGAACAGGGTCTGTAATCGGAGGTGATCCTCCTCGTTCACCATGACCGACAACGACCGATCCGATCCGATGATGAGGGCGGTTCCCTTCCCCGGGGGGCGGCCGTTCTCACCCACCAGCTCCCTGGAGGCCAGACGGCGTTCCAGGAGAAGTCTTCGGGTCCGGGCCTCGAGCGCTCCCACCTCCGTCACCTCGGCGCTCTTCAGCGCTTCTACCCGTCCCACGGCGCCCTGTACCCGTTCCAGGACCGCCAGGCGATCCTCCTCGCGGGCCCGGGGGCCGAAGAGATGTCCCTGGAGGTTCCGGGCGAGCCTCACTCGGGTGGACAGCACGATCTCGGCGTGCTCCCCGGAAGCGTCGAGCCATCCCATGCCCGGGTGATCCGGCGCGGGAACCGGATCCGGGCTACGGTCCTCTGCACTCATGTGGCCGGCTCCATCTCGCGGATCTCGTCTCTCAGCTCCGCCGCCCGCTCGAAGTCTTCCATCTCTACGGCTCGCTTCAGCTTGCGCCTGAGTCCCTCCAGTCGTTTCTCTCGCTCCGAGACCGAGGGATCAGGCGAGAGATAGACCTTGCCTACGTGCTGCGCGCTTCCATGGATCCGACGTACCAGACTGCGAAGGTGGCCCTCGAAGCTGGTCCAGCAGTGGGGACATCCCAGGCGGCCCATCTCCCTGAACTCCTTGAAGGTGAGTCCGCAGAAGGAACAGGAACCCGCCCGCTGCAGCGCCGTTCCCGACGAGCCCTCCTTTCCCAGCTGGGCAAGGAAGTCGGTGAGGGGGAAGTTCTCCGGTGTGGTGGGTTCCTCCACCCCCTTCTCCTTCGCACACTTATCGCACAGGTGCAGCGACTTCATCTCGTTGTCGACGATCTGCGTCAGATGCATCACGGCGTCGGCTGATCCGCAGTTTTCGCAGACCATGGCTCCTCCGGGGAAATCTGGGTCGGCTCCAGGACCCCCTCCGTCAGGAGGAGAGTCCGGTCGGCCCTTGCTGCCAATTCCCTGTTGTGAGTCACGAGGACGAGGGAAAGTTCACGTTCTTCCCGGATGCGAAAGAGGAGGTCATGCAGGGCCTCACTCGTCCGGGCATCCAGGTTTCCAGATGGTTCGTCGGCCAGGAGGACCACCGGATCGTTGGCCAGGGCCCGGGCCACCGCTACCCGCTGCTGCTCCCCTCCGGAGAGCTGCCAGGGTTTATGGCCCAACCGGGGGCTCAGGCCCACCGCCTCCAGGAGCTCCCTGGCCCTGCCGTCGGCCTCGGCCCGGGGTGCCCCATCGATGAGGCGGGGCATCATCACGTTCTCCAGTGCGGTAAACTCTCGCAGGAGGTGGTGGAACTGGAAGACGAATCCCACGAACTGATTCCGCAGTCGGGCCAGTTCCCGGCCACTTCGGCCGGTGACCGTTCTCCCTCCCAGGATCAACTCGCCTGAAGTGGGACGATCCAGCGCACCCAGCAGGTGGAGCAGCGTAGACTTGCCCGTTCCACTCGTGCCCACGATGGACACGGCCTCTCCTGTTCCGACGGCCAGATCTACCCCCCGGAGAACCTCGAGTTCACTCCCGTCCCCCAGCGTGAAGGAGCGCCTGAGATCTCGGGCCTCCAGGGTCAGCGACGGCCCGCCAGGGGTCCGGTCGGCGGGACCGGAGGCGTGCCCGGCACGAGGATCATTCATGCTTGATCGCCTCCACGGGCTGCAGTCGGGAGGCCTGGAGCGCGGGGTAGATGGTGGCCAGGAGCGCGATGAGGAGGCTGCCGCCCACGATGAGCAGGACGTCGGAGGGGACCACTGAGACCGGAAGCCGCTCGATAAAGTAGACATCGGGCGGGATCTGGATAATCTGGAAGCGATGCAGGATCCACGACAAGAAGAGCCCCAGGCCGGTCCCCAGGAGGGTGCCCAGGACCCCGATGGCCATCCCCTGCAGGATGAAGACCCGGAGCACCTGCCCATCCGTCATTCCCATGGACTTGAGGATCCCGATCTCCGGGGTGCGGTCCACCACCACCATCACCAGCGTGCTCACGATGTTGAAGGCGGCCACTACGACGATCAGGAACAGGATCACGCCCAGGGCGAGCTTTTCCAGCTGCAGGGCGGCGAAAAGCGACTGGTTGGTGTCGATCCACGTCTGGATCCAGTACGGGAAACCCAGGTGGTCCTGAATGTCGCGACCCGTGTCCGCCGCCTCCCACGGGTCGTCGATCCGCACGCTCAGTCCCGAGACCTGGTCGGCGCCCAGAACGCCCAGCAGGTCCTGCACCCGTTCCATGGGCGCGTACATGTTCCCCACGTCGTATTCGTACATCCCCGTGGTGAACGTGCCCGTCATCTCGAAGGCCCTGACCGTGGGAATCAGATGCCCGTAGGGGCTCGGCCGGATGTTCTCCAGCGAGATGATGCGGAGCGTGTCTCCGGGGAAGGCACCCAGGCGGTCGGCCAGACGGCTGCCCAGCACCACCGGAGGGTAGCCCGACTCGGTGGGCCCCAGTTCGTGCACCCCCCGGAGGATCTCCTCCTCCATCTCGGTAACGGCGTCGTCCGGATCCATTTCCAGCGAGACGCCGTACAGGTCGGCGGCCTGAGCGTACTCGTCCGATCGCAGCACTGCCACCTTGGTGAGCAGGAAGGGCGCGGCCGCCCGGACCTGCGGCACCTCGGTCACCTGCTCCTTCACACTCCGCCAGTCTCCCATCCGGAGAGAGGTGCCGTGTTCCAGGATCAGGACGTGGGGTGTGGAGCCCAGGATCTTGTCCCGAAGCTCGGTCTGCATCCCGTTCATGACCGCCAGCACCACGATGAGCGCCGTGACCCCCACCGTGACCCCGGCGAGGGAGATCCAGGTGATGAACGAGAGGAGGCGTCCCCGTTTTCGGGACGCGAGATACCGACGGGCCACGAACCAGGAGAGGGCTCCCGGGCGTCGCTCTTCTCGCCGGTTCGAGGAGGCCTCGTCCCGCTGGGGCGTGGAGCCGCCGGCCCGGGTCATTCCTGCCCACCGTCCTCGGGCCGCAGGGTGGGAAAGAGAATGACGTCGCGGATCGATGGCCGGTCAGCCAGGATCATGGCCAGCCGATCGATGCCGATTCCAACGCCACCGGTGGGGGGCATGCCGTACTCCATGGCCCTGAGGAAATCCTCGTCCAGGGGGTGCGTCTCGTCGTCTCCGGCGTCCTTCAGTCCCAGCTGAGCCTCGAAGCGACTCCGCTGGTCCAACGGGTCGTTCAGCTCGGAGAAGGCATTGGCCAGCTCCCTGCCCGCCACGAAGAGCTCGAAGCGCTCGGTGAGTCTGGGATCTTCCCGGTGCAGCTTCGCCAGGGGCGACAGCTCCACGGGGTAGTCCACCACGAAGGTGGGCTGCACGAGCGTGGGCTCCACCAGGGCCCCGAAGAGCTTGTCCAGGAGGCGTCCTCGCCCCGCCCCCGAGAGGTCATCGCCGGTGAGCCCTTCGGCCCGGTCCCGGAGGACGGCCTCGTCCAGTTCCCGGAAGTCGTCGCCCAGGCCCTCGTTCAGCGCTTCCACGAAGGAGACCCGTTCAAAGGGAGGAGAGAAGTCGATCTCCTGGTCCTGGTAGATCACCGTGGTGTCACCGGTGGTCTCCCGGGCCACAGTGGCCAGCACCGCCTCCACCAGCTCCATCATGTCGTGGTAGTCGGCGAAGGCCTGATAGAACTCCAGCATGGTGAACTCCGGGTTGTGGGATCGGTCGATCCCCTCGTTCCGGAAGTCCTTGCCGATCTCGTACACCCGCTCCAGGCCTCCTACGATGAGGCGTTTCAGGTAGAGTTCGTCGGCAATCCGCAGGTAGAGCGTCGTGTCCAGGGCGTTGTGGTAGGTGGTGAAGGGTCGGGCGGCGGCCCCACCATAGATGGGCTGCAGAATGGGGGTCTCGACCTCCAGGTAGTCCCGGGCGTCCAAGAAGCGCCTGAATGCCGTCACCATACGGCTTCGCAGCCGGAAGACCTCGCGCACCTCGGGGTGGACCGCCAGGTCGGCGTAGCGCTGCCTGTAACGGCTCTGGGTGTCGGCGAGGCCCGAGTGCACGATCCGCTCGCCGGTCTCCGGATCCATCTCCTCCTTCCCCAGGGGAAGGGGGCGAAGAGACTTGGAGAGGAGCTCCCAGTCGCCTACCTCGACGGTGATTTCACCGGTCCGGGTACGAAAGAGGCGCCCCTCCACGCCCAGCCAGTCTCCCAGGTCCAGCAGATCGAGATCCTCGAAGCGCTCCTCGCCCAGGATGTTCAGCCGGAAATAGAGCTGGATGCGGCCGCCTCCGTCCTCGATATGGGCGAAGGCGCTTTTCCCGTGGCTGCGCCAGCTCAGAATGCGGCCGGCCACGCGCACCTCGTCGCCCTTCCCCTTCTCGTCCAGCGCCTCGCCCTCCTCCGCTTCCATGAAGCGGGCCCGGGCCTCGTGGCTGCGGTGGGTTCGCTCGAACCGATAGGCGAAGGGTCGAATCCCCTTCTCCTTCAGGGCCCGGAGCTTCTCCCTGCGGGCCTCCAGAAGGTGGCTGTCGGGCTCGTCCGAAGTGGAGGAGCCGGTGGTCGGCTCCTGCCGGATCGTTTCAGACTCACGGGCGGTCTCGGTCGGATCGCTGCTGGGCTTCCGGGTCATACGGCGCTCTGGGCTCCAAACTTCTTGAGGTAGGCTTCGATAAAGGGGTCCAGGTCCCCGTCCATCACCGCGTCCACGTCTCCGACTTTGAGTTCGGTGCGGTGATCGTTGACCATGGTATAGGGCTGGAAGACATAGGACCGGATCTGGTTGCCCCAGCCGATCTCCGTCTTGGTGGCCTCCACGGCCTCTCGTTCCTTTTCCCGCTCCTCCATGGCACGCTCGTAGAGGGCGGCCTTCAGCATCTTCATGGCCGTTGCCCGGTTCTTGTGCTGCGAGCGCTCCTGCTGGCATGACACGACAATGCCCGTGGGCTCGTGGGTAATCCGGATCGCCGAGTCCGTCTTGTTCACGTGCTGGCCGCCGGCACCCGAAGCCCGGAAGGTGTCGACCCGGAGGTCACCCTCGTCGATCTCGATCTCGATGTCTTCGTCCACCTCGGGGTACACGAAAACCGAGGCAAAGGAAGTGTGGCGTCTGGACTGGGAGTCGAAAGGCGAGATCCGAACCAGGCGGTGCACACCCTTCTCCGCCTTCAGGAAGCCGTAGGCCGCCTCACCGGTGACCTGCAGGGCCGCTCCCTTGATTCCGGCCTCCTCACCGGGCTGGATGTCCAGCAGCTCGACCCGGAAGTCGTGCTCCTCGGCCCAGCGTCGATACATGCGCAGGAGCATCTCGGCCCAGTCCTGCGACTCCGTTCCCCCTGCTCCGGCGTGGATGGTGAGCAGCGCGTTCCGGTGGTCGTTTTCTCCCTGGAGCATGGTTCGAAGCTCCAGTCCCTCCAGCTTGCCGCTCAGGCGTGCGACCTCACGGTCCCACTCTTCCTCCAGCTCCTCGTCGGTTTCTTCGATCAGGAGCTCCGCCAGCTCCGAGAGTTCGGTAACCCGCTCGTGGAGCTCCTTCCATGGCTCGACCCAGCCCTTCAGGCGGTTCGATTCTTCCATGACCTCCCGAGCCTGCTCCGGATTGTCCCAGAAGCCCGGCTCCGTCATCCGCGCCTGGAGCTCCTCGATCCTTCGCTCGCAATGAGCGAGGTCAAAGATACCCCCTGAGCTCTTCGATTCGCTCCTGCAGGTCCCGGATCCTTTCTCTGTCGTCGCTGTTCATCTATTCGGTCCGTGCTGGTCTGCATGAATGCCGGCCACGAAAAACGGGGCCACCCGTCGGGGGGCGGCCCCGTCCGCGGCCGAACCCGCGGTCAATCCGGCGGAGTTGTAGAACCCCGCAAGACGCAAATATATCCCTCTGGCTGGGGAGCTTCAACCTGTGGCTGGGCGCCTTCAACTCACGAAAGCGTGAGGGGGGCTGACGGCCCTTCAAGACGTCCGCCGTCAACCTCCCTGTGAGCTCAGTAGATTTCCCGACCCCTGGCCAGAACTTCGTTCAATGCCGTCCTGAAGTAGTCGGTGGACTCGGCGATGTCGCTGCCTACCTGATCCACGAACTCCTTCCACGACTTCTTCACCTCTTCGTCGAACGTCTCCTTGACTCGGCCTTCCTCCACGGCTCGGGCGTGCTTCTCCGGATAGTAGGCAATGATATCCGACACCAGAACCCGGGCCAGGCGGCGGGCGCGCTCATGGGGGTCCCGCCGTCCGAAGCGGGCCGCGCCCAGCGAGAGGCTGGCCTCCTGAGCCGGAGACGGCTCCGATTCCTCCGAGAGGGCTTCGTCGGCCAGCGAGCTCAGGTCCTGCAGGTCCGCCGCCTCGTCCGGCGGTTCTGCGGTGATCTCGGGCGAGGCCTCGCCGGTAGGGGTAGCGGCGGGAGGTGGCGGAGGCGCAGGCGGCTCCGGCTCGAGGACGGGCGCTTCCGGCTCCGGGGGCGGTTCTGCCGTCGGTTCCGGGGTTGGCTCTTCCACCGGGTCAAAGGTCGGTTCCTCCACCGGTGCCGGGGGCGGCTCTTCCACGGGTGCCGGGGGCGGCTCTTCCACCGGCGCCGGCGCCCGGGTCTCCATGGGCGGAACCGCTTCCTGGGTCTGTCGACGTCGGACCACCTCCTCGGGGAGCGCTACGGAGAAGGTGCGCATGCAGGTCGAGCAGACCGCCGGGATGCCTGCGGTGGGGACCCGTTCGGGGTCCACCGGAAACTCGGTTTCACACGAAGGACACCGAGCCTCGAAGGGCGCGAGTGCGGAAGACGTCACGGCTTGCTCCTGGCTTCTTCCCGAGTCGCGTCAGTGACCGCTTCTGCGGCATCGGACCCGGACGGCGATGGATGGCGGCGGTCCACGACGTAGACCGAACCGGGAATGGATTTGGCAAAACTCTTCATCTCGGCTGCCCGCTCCCCCACTTGTGCCGGGTGGTCGAAGTGGCCCAGGCGGTTCGTCACGACACCGATGCTGAGCGTCATGAGGGGCACACGGTGGATCGTTCCTCTTCGGTCCTTCCCCAGAAAGTAGCCGGCCACCCGGTCCTCGACTGTGTACTGGAAGGGGATCAACTCGTCGAAGAGGGGAAGGATCTCCCCGCAGACCCGATCCAGCTTCGAGAGGGGCAGGGTGAAGATGAAATCGTCTCCTCCGATATGCCCGACGAATCCCTCCGGCGCAAGGGCCCGAACCATGTCTCTGAGGATGATCGCGGTAAGCAGGATGACCCGGTCGCCCCGTGCGTAGCTGTACCGGTCGTTGAATTCCTTGAAGTGATCCAGGTCAGCGTAGCAGACGGCGAAGGGGGTGCCCTCGTCCAGGCGGCGAGTCAGCTCCCGTTCGATCTGTACCGTGCCCGGGAGTCGCGTCGTCGGGTGAACCGAAACGTCCCGGGCGGCGCGCCGCAGGAGGAGTTCGAGCCGGAGGCGGCGTTCCCGATCCGAGATTCCGTCGCGCAACACCTCGTCGGCCCCCGACTCCAGGCCGCGGGACGGCAGACCCTCGGGGCTGGAGGGAACGAAGATGGCCACCGGCACGATGGACGAAAAGGGATCGCCCTTGAGTCGGGTGCACAGTCGAAACGCCGCATCGGCGTCCGGACCGGCGTCCATGACCAGACATGCCGGAAATGCCCGGTTCGTACGCTCGATGATATCATCGGGATGGGCCAGGGGAACCACGGTCAGCCCATGCTCACCGGCAAAACGGATGAGCACGGGTGACGGTTCGTTCCGACCACCGTCAAAGTATAGGACGGTCTTGTCTGCGGGCATTTCGGAGCCTGTCAGGGGACCGGGGCAAAACCTGGAGAAGGGTACACTTTCGC